>PLKR01000333.1:0-1270 GCA_003140655.1 Acidobacteriaceae bacterium
TATTTTCTGCGGCCGTTCTACAACCCGGAAACTTTCACCATCAGCCGGGTCTTTCATGGAACGTCGGTTGCGGTGCTCACCTATATCGGATTCGATGGCATCTCGACGCTATCGGAAGAGGTCGAGAACCCCAAACGGAATATTTTCCTGGCGACGGTGCTGGTCTGTGTGATCACGGGATTTCTCGCTGCCGCCGAGGTCTACGGCGCCCAATTGCTGAGCCTCCAACGTTTCGGCAGGGACTTTGGTATCTTCTCGCAATTTGGAGATGAGAACGTGTTCAGCCACGTCGCTGGTATTGCGGGCGGTGTTCTCATGACCAAGGTCATTAGTCTAACCCTTCTGATCGCGACCGTCGGCTCCGGTATGGGATCGCAACTGGGCGCGGCGCGATTGCTTTACGGCATGGGGCGCAGCGGCGCGATTCCCAAAAACTTCTTTGGCGCGATCCATCCCAGGACGCGGATTCCCGCGAACAACGTGGTGTTTGTGGGCGTGATTGCGTTGGCGGGAGCGTTTCTCATCAGCTATGACGATGGCGCCAACCTGCTCAACTTCGGGGCGCTGATCGCATTCATGGGCGTGAATCTGGCGGCGCTGACACACTATTACATTCGGGGCAATGATCGTACTCTGGGGCAATTGATTCCGCCGGTTCTGGGGTTCATCATCTGTTTCTTGCTTTGGATTAGCTTGAGTCCGAAGGCTAAAGTATTTGGGGCGATCTGGATGGTGGTGGGAATCGCGTATGGAGCGTGGAAAACCAGAGGATTCCAGAGCGACCTGGTGAATTTCGATGTGCCGCCGGAAGAGTAGATGGCATTGGGTAATTTGGCAATCGGGTAATTTGGTAATTTGAAACCGTGCAAGCTGCGGGGCGGATTTCCCCTAACGAGGAGGAGTGGATGCTGGGTTCGATCGACATTGTTGCTTTCGTCCCTACCAAAGACGCTGAGAAGGCGCGGGCGTTTTATGTGGGCGTGTTGGGGCTGCGGTTTGTGAAGGATGATGGGTTCGCGCTTGTGCTCGATGCTAATGGAATCAAGGTGCGAGTGGCGAAGGCACAATTCACGCCCGCACCGTTTACCATTTTGGGATGGCAGGTCGGCGATATTGAGAAGGTCGTGACGGGACTGCGGGGGAAAGGCGTGCAGTTCGAGAGGTTTGGGTTTTTCGAGCAGGATGCGCTCGGAATCTGGACCGCGCCAAGCGGGGACAAGGTGGCGTGGTTCAAGGATCCCGACGGGAATATTTTGTCGGTGTCACAGCA
>PLKR01000333.1:1356-2995 GCA_003140655.1 Acidobacteriaceae bacterium
TGATCACCACCAACACCGGGCGCCAGACCTGGGCTATCCAGGTTAGCCTACCTTAAGCGCCCTGATTAGATGTCCCTCTGTCCCTTGCTCGCATGGGAAGGTTGCGGGGGCCGTGAGTTTCCTAGGACTAGGCACGACTCAACATCCAGGCCTTACATTGTCGAGTTAAACAGGGAGGCTCTGTGGAAGACAAGGTCATCCGTCACATGGGGAGAAAATAAGCTGTGGAAAAAGTGGGGGGACATTTGGTAATTGCGTAATTGTGTAATTGGGTAAGAAGTAATTCCACTGTCGGTGTGCCCACCTCCACCGGGCTGCGCCCGGTGGACAGCCGAGGGCGGCTGTCCCCACACGAGCATTGGTGACGCCGGCAGTTTGCACAGGTCCTTCGCTTCGCACAGGATGACAGGCGGCATCGTGAGGCCTTCATCCGTGGTTGATTAGTTTATAATTGGTGATCCTGCTGCGTACTTCCGGAGCGAAAAGAAGATGATTCGATTTCTGCAAACTGAAGGACCGTTCAAGAAAATTGTGCTCAGCGGGTTGCTGCTGCTGATTTGCGCGGCCATGGCGATCACCCTGATCCCGGGNNGGCGAGAATATTACCGTGGAGCAAGTTCGCGAAACGGCGCGACAGATGGCGGAACAGCAGGCGCAGCAATATGGCAAGAACGCGTCGATGCTGCTGCCGTTTCTGATCCAGCAGGATACTCAGCGGGCGGTCGACCAATTGATTGGCCGGGAGGCGCTGCTGACGCAAGCGCAGCACCTGGGGTTTAAGGCTACTCCGGAGGAAATAAANNCAGGGATTGCTGCAGCAGCACAACCTTACGCCTGCGATGTTCGAAGACAATGTGGCCAAGGAGATTTTGATCGGCAAGATGCAGGCGCTGATTACCGGGAGTGCGTCGGTGAGCGATGCGGCCATCCGGCAGGAGTTCACCAAAGAGAATATGAAGGTGAAGTTTGAATATGCCGTCCTGAAGCAGGACGACATCAAGAAAGGGCTTCATCCCACGACGGAGGAACTCAAGGCCTTTTACGACAGCCACCAGAAAAGCTACGCGAACTCGATTCCCGAGAAGCGCAAGATTAAGTATGCCGTGCTGGACACGGGGAAAATTCAGGCCGGCGTGCAGGTCACGCACGACGATTTGCAGGCTTACTACAACGCGCATCGCGATCAATATCGCGTTGCCGAGCAGGTGAAGGTCAGCCACATTCTGATCAAGACACCGCTCGCCGGATCCGACGGCAAAGTGGACGAGAAAGGCGTGGCTGAGGCGCAGCGGCGCGCGGAGGATTTGCTGAAGCAACTGAAGGCCGGAGCAAAATTTGAAGACCTGGCCAAGAAGAATTCCGAAGATCCCGGCAGCGCCAAGGAAGGCGGATCTTTGGGATGGATCGGGAAGGGACGGACGGTTCCGGAATTTGAGAAGGCCGCGTTTTCACTGCCCAAGGGGCAGATGAGCGACCTGGTGAAGAGCAGTTACGGTTTCCACATTATTCGCGTGGATGACAAGCAGGATGCGCACATGAAGACGCTCGATGAGGTGAAAGGCGAGATCGAGCCCATCCTGAAGCAGCAGAAGACGCAGGACATCGCGCAGAAGCAGGCGGAAGATTTGCTGCAGCAGGC
>PLKR01000333.1:3011-6047 GCA_003140655.1 Acidobacteriaceae bacterium
GGGGAAAAGTCGCCGCCGGAGATGGCTTCGACGTCGCAGGGCTTCGCAGTGTTCCAACTGCTGGCAGTGAAACCGCCCGCGACGCCCACGTTCGAGGAAATTCATGCTCGCGTGGAAACGGAATTCGAGAACGAGCGCTCGAGCACTCTTCTGACGCAGAAGACCCAGGAGCTTTCCGATCGCGCCAAGACTGAACATGATCTGAAGAAGGCGGCAAAAGAGCTGGGCGCGACGGTGAAGACGAGCGAATTCGTGTTGCCCGATGGTCAGGTTCCCGACATCGGTTCCATGACCGGAGGGGCCTCGGTAGCGTTCAGCATGAAGCCGGGAGACATCAGCGGACCGATCGACAGCGGAGGCAACGGGGTGGTAATTTCACTGCTCGAAGCGCAGGCTCCTACGGACGAGGATTTCGCCGCCAAGCGCGACCAGATCCGGGAGACGCTGTTGCAAAACCAGCAGCAAGAACTTTTCGGGCTGTTTGTAGGCAACGTGCGGGTTCAGATGGAGAAGTCGGGCAAGATCAAGATCAACCAGGAAGAATTAAAGGCGCTGACCCATGCGGAAAGCGAATCAGGAATCTAGACCAGTTTTACNNGCCGGCGGCGACACTGGTGGTGCAGGCAAGAACCTAGATCCCTCGCTTCGCTCGGGATGACAGGTCTTGCTCGGGATGACAGGTGTGTCGCTTCGCTCGGGATGACAAGTCTCGGGATGGGATGACAAGCAGGCTTAGGCAAATCTCGAAGGATACAGGTACTGACCAAGTTGCATGCCGTTTCCGCGCGCCGCAGGTATTTTGTTGCATCCCACGTCGTTGCCCTCGGGCGGCGGCATCGGTGATTTTGGTCCCGCCGCTTACCAGTTCGCCGATTCTCTCGCCGCGGCTCGCCAGGGACTCTGGCAGGTTCTCCCGCTGGGACCGCTGGGTTACGGCAATTCGCCTTATTCATCCATTTCAGCGTTTGCGGGGAACCCGCTGCTGATTAGTCTGGAACGGTTGGCTGGCCACGGTTGGATCGATGCGGCCAAACTTTCCGGCCTGGCTTCCAGAACTTCTTCGGCAGCTTCATCGGACTCCGGTGCGGTTGAGTACGATCGTGTCTTTGCGGCGAAAATGCCGATCCTGTTTGAGGCCGGGCGCAATTTTGTTACTTCAGCGTCGGAGGGCGCACGGCAACGCTTTGAGAAGTTCTGCTCGCAGAACGCGTGGTGGCTAGACGATTTCGTCCTGTTCGATGCGCTGCGCGCCCAGCTCAAGCTGGCGAGCTGGAATGAATGGCCGGCGGGACTGGCGCATCGTGAACCCGGGGCGCTGCAGCGGGTGCGGAAGGATCTGGCGATCGATTTGAAGATCCGCAGGGCCTTGCAGTTTGCCTTCTACGAACAGTGGCAGGCGTTGCGGCGGTATTGCGCGGAGCGCTCGATTCGCATTGTGGGCGACGTAGCCATTTTCGTGAACTACGATAGCGCCGACGTGTGGATGCATCGCGAACTCTTCCGGCTGAATGAGAATCTTGAGTCTGAAGTCGTCTCCGGAGTGCCCCCTGATTTCTTCAGCAAAACCGGACAGCGCTGGGGTAATCCTCTTTACCGCTGGGATGTGATGAAGGCGCAGGGCTATGAGTGGTGGGTGCAGCGGTTGCGCTGGGCGACGCGGAACTGCGACTACATCCGCCTCGATCATTTCCGCGGGTTCGACCAGTTCTGGGAGATTCCGGCGGGCGATCCGACCGCGATTAACGGCCGCTGGGTGGATGGTCCGCGAGACGACCTGTTTCACAAACTGCGCGAGGCTCTGGGGGGCTTGCCATTCTTCGCGGAAGATCTCGGCTACATCACGCCAGAGGTCAATGCTTTGCGAGAGCGCTTGCAGATTCCGGGGATGGCAGTGTTGCAGTTCGGCTTTGGCGACGAGGGCGCGCACATGTATTTGCCGCATCGCGCCGGCGGCAAGGTCATCTACACGGGAACGCACGACAATGACACCACGGTGGGCTGGTGGCACTCCGGAGCTGCCGAGCACGAGCGCCGCAACGCGGAAGCTTATTTCGGCCGCTGCGACGATGGGATTCATTGGGGGTTCATCCGGGCGGCGCAGACCTCGGCGGCCGAGTTTGCCCTGATCCCGCTGCAGGATTTACTGGGCCTGGGCAGCGAGGCTCGCATGAATACGCCCAGCCTGCATGGAGGAAACTGGAGGTGGCGTTTTACTCCGGGACAGTTTACGGCTGAATTGGCCGCCAAACTTGCGCGTCTCGCCGAAGTGACGGACCGTCTGCCTCAGCCCTTTCCAGTCCTGGCGGATGAAAACTTCGCGGCTTGAAACTCGACTCCCAGTGTTGATTGTGAAAAGAGTGTTAAAGAAGCGCAGAGGCTTTGCGCCTCGCCTCGAATCATGTATAGAAGTTACGGAGAGTTTTCTTGGCGACGGACCCGATTGTCGAAGCCCGGGCGATTGAGAAATCCTATCCCCAGCCGGATGGGACGCGCATTCTGGTGGTGGGGCTCACGGACTTCACCATCGAGCCGGGGAAAATCATTGCGCTGCTGGGCGCTTCCGGCTGCGGCAAGTCCACGCTGCTGCGCATTCTGAGCGGCCTCTCGCAGCCTTCGTCGGGGGCGCTGTTCTGGCANNGGGGAATCGCCCAATGTGGCGATCGTCTTCCAGAGTTTCGCGCTGTTTCCCTGGCTCACGGTACTGGAAAACGTGGAGGCTCCGCTGGAAGCGCGGGGCGTAGCTGCCGTGGAGCGCCGCAAACGCGCGCTGCGCATGCTGGACACGGTGGGGCTCGATGGTTTTGAGACGGCTTATCCCAAGGAGCTTTCCGGCGGCATGAAGCAGCGTGTGGGCTTCGCGCGCGCGCTGGTGGTGGAACCGGAAGTGCTGTTTATGGACGAACCTTTCTCCGCGCTCGACGTACTCACGGCGGAAAACCTGCGCGGCGAACTGCTGGAGCTGTGGCTTAGTAAGAAGATGCCCACCAGCGCCATCTTCATCGTCACGCATAACATCGAGGAGGCGGTGATACTGGC
>PLKR01000333.1:6070-9668 GCA_003140655.1 Acidobacteriaceae bacterium
GAGAGCACGGGGGAGATTGTGGTGCCGCCTGGCGGGTTGAAGAGAGGGCAAGCGCCGGTGCGGACGAGCAAATACCAGATTCTGCCGCACGCCCGCGTGGGCGGAATCGCCGGCCTGCTCGAACTGCTGCACGATCGCGGCGGACGCGAAGATCTTTTTCGTCTCAGCGAAGAGCTGGTGATGGACGTCGAAGACTTGTTGCCCATTCTGGAGGCCTGCCAGTTGCTGGGGTTCGCCTGGTTGAAGGAGGGCGATGTGCAGCTCTCGAAACCAGGAGCAGCGTTCGCCGATGCCGACATCCAGACCCGCAAAGTTTTGTTTCGCCAGGCAGCGCTGGAACATGTCACCATCCTGAAACAGATCGACAGTATTCTGAAGCGAAAGTCGGACCACTCCATCAACGACGAATTCTTTCACGACATCTTGGACGAGCACTTTTCCGAGGAGGAAGTGCAGCGGCAGTTCGATACCGCTGTGAACTGGGGCCGCTACGCGGAGATTTTCGATTATGATCGCGGAACGGGGCAGCTGGTGCAAACCGAGGTGGTGCAAACCGAGATCGCAGAACACGCCGTTGAGAATCGGACCTCGGCTTCCACGCCTGACTCCAAGTAGCGAAGGGGATTGTATGACACAGAAGCCGACCACGGGGGCTGAAGCCCGCGCAGATTTTGGAGGCTTTACGCGGCGCTGAAGCGCCGCTCTTCCGCAGGGATAACCCGCACCTGTCAGTTTTCAGCAAGCTTTGAAGGGAACGCCGTCGCAATGAAGAAAAGCATCACACTGCGGGGATTCTCGGCGTATCGCCTGTGGTCGCAACTGCCGAGCATCGAAAGTTCGCACCTGCCCGATGTCATCATGTTCGGCGCGGGGATCGCGATCTTTTATGGTGTAGCGAGCGTGGGCCGGTCATGGTTAGGTCCCTTCACACCTTCAGTCGAGATTTCGCGCAGCGTGCGGGCGCTGCCGGCCTATGCGGGTTATTCGCTGTTGCGCATTACCATCGCCTACGTGTTGAGCCTGGGATTCGCGCTGGTGTACGGCTACGTGGCGGCGTATAACGCGCGCGCCGAACGCTTCATGCTTCCGCTGCTCGACGTGCTGCAGTCGATTCCCGTGCTCAGCTTTCTTCCCCCCGTGATGCTGGCCATGGTCGCGCTTTTTCCCGGCAGACAGCTCGGCGTGGAGATGGGGACCATCCTGCTCATCTTCACCAGCCAGGTCTGGAACATGACTTTCAGCTTTTACGCTTCGCTGAAGGGCATTCCGAACGAGATGCGGGAGGCCGCAACGATCTATCGCTTTAGCTGGTGGCAGCGCTTCACGCAAATGGAGTTGCCGTCTTCGGCCATCGGCTTGGTGTGGAACTCGATGATGTCGGTGGCTGGGGGATGGTTCGCGCTGATGGTGTGTGAAATGTTCGTGCTGGGGCAGCGCGATTTTCGGCTGCCCGGTCTCGGTTCCTATCTGCAAACTGCGGCGAGCGCGGGTGATACGACTTCGATCTTCTGGGGCGTTGCCACGATGGTTGTGCTGATTGTGTTGCTGGATCAGTTTGTGTGGCGGCCGGTGATTGCGTGGGCGGAAAAGTTCAAAGTTGAGCAGGTGGAAAGCACCGACGCGCCGCGATCGTGGGTGCTCAACCTGGTGGAACATTCCAGAGGTCTCGCCAGGATTCGGCAGAAGACGCTGCGGCCGCTAGGGGAGCGTTTGCTTCTGTATTTTGCGCGGAAGCACACGGAAGAAGGTCCGGAGGAACCAGCCCCTGCATGGCGGGAGTGGCTGGTGCGCGCGCTGGCCGTTGCGGCGCTGGCTGGCATTGGCTACGGCGTGGTTCGCGTCGNNCGACTGGCCCGCATCGCACAACCGCTGGCGCAGATTGCAGCGTCTGTTCCGGCGACGGCGTTGCTGCCGGTAATCCTGCTGGTGCTGATTCGTTTGGGCGGAGGGCTTGGAATCGCGTCGATTGTCGTATTGCTGCTGGGCACGCAGTGGTATGTGTTGTTCAACGTGATCGCGGGTGCGATGGCGATCCCGACCGATTTGAAGGAATGCTGCTCTGTCTTCCGGATGCGGGGGGTGGACCGCTGGAAGAAGCTCATCCTACCGGGGATTTTTCCTTATCTTGTGACGGGATTGGTGACGGCCTCTGGCGGAGCGTGGAATGCCAGCATTGTGGCCGAATATTTTCATTTCAAAGGGCAGATTTACACCACAACGGGGTTGGGTGCGACCATCAGCCAAGCCACCGACCGCGGCGATTTCCACCTGCTGCTGGCCGCGACCATGATGATGGCGGCTACCGTGGTGACGGTTAACCGGCTGGTCTGGCGCAAACTCTACAGGCTGGCGGAAACGCGCTTCCGGCTGGAAACGTAAGGGCGAACTATCTCTTCGGCTTTAGCTTAGTCGCCTCGTTCGTCAGGATGCAGGACTGCGCGGCGTCTTTGAGAGCTTCTTCCAGGTGAACCCCGAGAGCTGCTAGATCCGTTGCATTCATCAACTGTTGGAGGCGCTCGAAGAGCTGGCGTTCTTCTTTGCGGATGTGGTTGGAAAGCTGTTGCGCGAAAGTTGGCAAGCTTTCGGCGGACATGCTGCGCGCCTTTGCTTGGCTAAACGATTCGCGGAGCGCTGCGTGATCGGCGATTAGTTCTTCCACGAGCGGGATTAGCTCGGGAAACTGGCTGGCAGCCGGGAATAGCACTTGTTCTTCGGCGGAGAAATGAATGTTGATTTCTTGTTCGAAGTGCTGCTCGATCTCCGTTTGCCAGGATTGCAGATTCGTCACGGGGATGGGCTGGGCGCGATCGATGCGCACGCATAGAGCCAAGGCGCGCTGATGTTGGTGCGAGAGCGGAATCAGGCCTTTATCGCGCAGCATGGAGTTAGCATCCGCGTTGTCGAAAGCGCGGTCCCTCGGGGGCTAAAGCCCGCAGATTGATTGGAACGGCGGCGGTACGGCTGAAGCCGTGCCCTTCCCAGTACCATTTGGTTCCAGACCCGTTGCAGAGCACAGGCTTCACGCCACGCTCACAGGCTCTGAATCCTCGGGGATGGCGGGACGCACCGTTAGCCAGTCGGTGCGAACGCGCTCCCACTCCTGGATGAGCATGCCGTTGGCTTCGAAGAAGCTGCGAATGCGCGAACGTTCCCATCCGGCAACTTCTTCGAGAATAGGCGCCAACACCGCCAGAGCGCTTGTGCTGAGCACCGTGCGCTTCGCGATTTGCGAAACGTGAGGTGACTCCGAAACCGCGATGGTTAGACCATCGCGCGCATTGAGCTGCAACATCACGTGAATATCGGAACTGCCGTCTCCCGAGTAGATGACGTGATCGGGGCCGGTGACGTGCTCGGCGAGCAACTGGTTGAGGACCGCGACCTTGCCGTAGCCCGCCGTGGCGCGAATGATGGAGTCGATCTCCCCGGAAGGCTTGTAGCGGAATTCAGTGCCGAAAATGTGATCTCGCGGAACGATACCCTCCAAGGCCGAGTGAATCACTTCGACGGGAGCGGCCGAGAGAACATAAAAATCAAAGACATGTCCGTCCATGCCGGTTTCTAGGATCTGGTAAAGAAGTTTGATATCCCCTTTGAG
>PLKR01000104.1 GCA_003140655.1 Acidobacteriaceae bacterium
GTCGACGGTGCCTGTGTAGGCGTCCGCAACCAGATAAATAGCCCCGGCGGCCCGGTCAATCACCGGTGTGGAGAGGATGCCGGTATAGGGGTAAACGCTGCAGTACGGGTTCGGAGTACCGCTGCGAGTGCACGTTATCGGCGTGATTCCCGCCGCGGGATTGATGAAGCTCACCTGCCAAAGCGCTGTGGGGGTGAGTCCCTCCGCATCGAACGCGTATACGCTGTCATTTTGGGTGACGACGTAAACCACATCGTGAGTGCTTCCCGAGATGGTTACATTGGGAACATAAAGTGGCTGGGCGTAGATTTGACCATCCACCGAATAGGAGAACACCTTGCCAAATGTACTCGAGATTACATTCTGCGGAGTAAGAATTGTCTCGGCCAGATTCTGGCCCGTTCGACCATTATCATTGTGCTGAGTGAAAACGCCGGTGAAGGTTTGTGCCCCAGCAAGTGGGAGGCCAGCAATGGTCAATATGAACGACAACCCAAATTTGGCGAACGCGCGGTACATGCTCTGAATCATGTGTCCTCCCAAGCACGACAAAAGACGAAATCGCTTGATGCTATTTCGCCGCCGGAACCATGTCAAGATGCAAGAACTTGCAACTATCTGCGGAGATGTGCCTTCAGTATGCGCGAGGAATTTCGCAACTCAAGCGTGTATCTTAGTATCCTGAGGTCGAAAGCAAACTGCTTCACTACTGACCCCAAGGAGTCCTCGAAATGCGACATCTGCCTATAGTCTGCTTGCTGGTTGCGAGCTCGGTACTGTGGCAACAGGAACCCACACACGCGACGCCAGATTTACAGGCTGAGTCTCAGGCTCCAGCTTCCCAAGACGAAGATGACCAACAGGCCCTTCCTGACTCGGCTTCCAAGGTTGCACCCGACGCAGCCATCATCACCATCAAAGGACTTTGCGCTCCGCCATTACCGTCGCCCACGGAGAATCTTCATCCAACGTGTCAAACCCAAGTTTCGCGGGCGCAGTTCGAGAAGCTAGCTGATGCTGTTCTCACAAACAAGCGGGCATCTAGCCAGCGCGAACTTGCCAGGGGATATCCCAACTTGCTCGCCATGGCGCAGGCGGCCGAGACCCTTGGACTGGAAAAGAGCCCGCGGTTCCAGCAACGACTCGCGTTTGCCCGCCTCCAGATACTTTCCCACGAGCTTGTACACAAGATCGAGGAAGATTCCGCGAACATCTCGCAAAAGGAGATCGAGGACTACTATCACAATCACTCGGCCGAGTTTGAGAGCGCTACCCTTGAAAGAATCTACATTCCGAACCGCAAGAGTGTGGTTGCTGCTGCTGGCGAAAAAGCCACACCCGAAGCGCAACGGAGGGACTCCGAGGCCGAAATGAATCAAGTTGCTGAGAAGTTGCGAGCAAGAGCCGTTGCGGGTGAAAGTTTTCTCACCCTACAGAAGGAAGCCTATACGGCGGCTGGAATGCTAGACGTTCCACCCAATTCCAGTCTTGGCCAGTTGTCGCCAAATGGCCTTCCTCCGGGCCACGCTTTTGCGTTCGACCTGAAAANNAATCGGCGAAGTTTCCCAAGTTTTCAGCGATCGAACCGGCCATTACATCTACAAGCTTGACAGCAAACAGTCGGGGCCCTCTCAAGAGACTAACAAAGAGATCCTCAGGATACTCAGAATACAGCGCAGGGACAAAGCCATCCAAGCGATCCAACAACCCATCATGTCAGAACTCAACCCGGCTTACTTCGGACCAGCGGACAAGCACAGTCGCGCCGACGATCCTAAATCCAAGTGAGCCTCGCGAGTTCACTACTCTGAAATGCACGGGGAAGGAACAGGGGAAGGAGCTCAAAGGTTATTCCTTCCCCAAGTCCCACGCAGGCTGGAACCACAAGATGCCAACCCTGGACACAACGTCTACTGATCCACTACCTGGCTCAACCAGGCCGACATGCTGGTGATAAAATCCAAATCGCCTTCGTACACTGCTCTGACCTTGGTTGTGCCCACTGCCAGAGTCGAAGTGGTAAAGGTCGCCACGCCACCAGTCATTGGTGACTGCCCCAGCGGCTCAAACACGACCGCCTCTCCATTCGGTGGTGNNAGCCGCCGGATTCACTTCGAACACAGTGCCATATCCGTCCGATCCGCCCTGGTAAGTCGTGCCCCAGAGATCGCCCGAGCTGTCGAAAATCAGGCTGGAATCCGGGGTATTTCCGTTCTCGCCGCTGAAAGTAAAGAGGACTTTCGCTTTATAGGTACCGGTGCTGCTTTGATACACCAACTCGTAAACGGTGCCCTCGGTGGTCTTGCTGTTGCCACCAGCGGTCGAAGTACCGTAAATATTCCCCTCCCCGTCAAACACAATGCCACCCAAAGGATAGGCGTTGCCCGTTTCAAAGGCGGCCAGAAGCTTTTCTGTCCATGGCTTGTTCTGCGCAGTTCCGGGGGTCAGCTTGTAGACCGTTCCGTAACCATACTTACCGCCCGAATACGTCGTACCGTAAAGGTTTCCGGAGGTGTCGAACACCAGAGTGCCGTTGGGATTGGAGCCCTGTGTAGCAGCATCGGCAGCAACAAAGCTGTGGAGTGTGAACCTGTTCCACAGTCCTGCGCCCCCCGGCGGCGTCAGTTCGAATACTGACGCATATCCGACGCCGTAGAGGTTGCCGCCCTTTATCGCCAACCCGGCGTAGGTGGCACTGATATTTGCGATCACCTGCTCCGTCCAGGTGGAACCGGACGGGCTCAGCTCAAAGACGGTCCCATTGCCGCCGTTGGGACCGGCACCGCCTGCGTAGGTTACGCCGTAGAGATTGCCCGCCGTATCCATGACCAGGCCGTTTACTGGATTGGCGCCATCCGGGCTGCTGGCAAAGCTGTGCAGGACGGTCTCCGTGTAGCTCTCGCCCGAGGGGCTGAGTTCGAATACCGTGCCGAATCCATTCGCACCACCTCCGTAGGTTGTTCCGTAAATGTTTCCCTCGCTGTCAAATATCACGTTAGAGTAAGTTGGATTCTGTCCGTCCGCGCAGCTCTTTTCAGAACAGAAACTGTAGAGCACGGTCTCTGTCCAGCCTCCGCTGCCGTTCGACGANNGGATTGGCGCCATCGGGGTTGCCAGTGAAGTTGTGGGGCACAGCTTCAGTAGCCTGGGCTGGGCGAGCTGCAATCAGCAGTACTGCCGAAAGCAATGTCAAAGCGCCGCGGATGGCTACCGCTGCCAGTTTTGGCGGCCGGCATCTTGGCCCTACGTCAGAAATGTTCAAGCTGCCTTTCGTTATACTGTTTGTCTTTGCTGAATGCATGCTGCTCTCCTTGTACTTCATGGTTTTGTTGTAATCCTCGTGCCGTTCAGTTTTGGGGAAGGGCTGTTCCTGCGAAGCCATTAGCGCGAGGCATGTTTCAAAGCAGGCGCCTCGCGGCCGCCCAAGNNCCAAGATGCACGGCTGGCATTGCACTCCGACAACCTACGCGTCAGTGTGAAATACTTGCTTGCGAGCAATCTTTCCTGTCCACGATCGCTGGCGTGATGCCGTGATCGCCCTCGTGAGGAGATCTGTATGCGTCTTTCTGTGAAACAAGCTCTCAAACCCACTCTTCTTTTCGCTCTGGCCTTTCTTTTGGCGATTCCTGCGGAGGCACAAGCCGCTCGCAACCATGCTTCGGCCTCGACACAAACTGCCGACAGGACCAGTATTTCGACTCTGTCACCCTCCAGCTTTGGATTTCAGTGCGGGACCGGAAAGCCTACCAATTGTCCGAATATGACTTGGCCGACCACAATCGCCCAACCGGGGATGATTCGACTGTGGGACTCTCAAGTGCAGTGGCACCTTCTGAATCCTGGTCCCGAAGTCTACAACTGGAGAATTCTCGACGGATACCTAGATGCAATCGCCGCCCACCAACCGCGCCGCGCCATGTACACGTTCGGCTATACGCCTTGCTGGGCCACGAAAGGAGAATGCAACCGCTCTTGGGGCTCGGCATTCCCGCCCGACGATCTGACTCCAAGCGGCAGTCCTTCCTTCAATACATTTGTCGCCGCACTACTGAGCCATTGCTCGCCAACCGGACACTGCGTCAAGGACGCAATCAAATATTGGGAACTCTGGAACGAAGCCAATGCCCCTAATTATTGGAAGGGCACGGTCCCGCAACTTTATCAGCTCATGGCGCCTGCGGTTGCAATGGTTCGGAGCAAGGTGCCGGGCGCCTTCATTCTCACTCCTCCAGCCAACCGGGGGGATACGGACTGGATGCGAAATTGGCTGACTCTGGAAAATAAGAACGGACGGCTTTGCGACATATTTTCCTTCCATCTCTACTTGCAAAACGTTTCCCCCGAACCGCGTTTCGGGATGATTCAACAAATGGTTAATCTGAAAAATAGCACCGCTGGCTGGGGCGACGCGCCGTGGATGAATACTGAAACCAGCTTTGATGCGGCTACCTTCGTCTGCAGCCGCAAATATCCTCCGGACGATTGTTTGGGCCAGATGGTACGTTGGCATTTACTCCACTTCGCTTACGGAGCCGAGCATCTGAGCTGGTTTTATTTCAACACCACGATAGGCCATAACCCGGACTACAGTGCCGCTTACCATCAAATGATGGAATGGCTGGTTGGTGGTCACTTCACTGGTCCGTGCTCTTCCACCGGCAACATTTATACATGCCCATTTATCCGAGCGAACGGTCATCTTGCGATGTTCGTGTGGAACCCAAGCGGCGACAATTCCTACACTCCAGTTGCTCAGTATGCGGATTACAAAACCCTGAGCGGTGGCACAACGGCCATATCCCCAGGGAGGCCGCTAACGGTTGGGGTAAAGCCCATCATGCTGGAGGCTGCGAACTGACTAACTTAGGCGAACTGACCAACCCACGTCTTTCGTGCCACCGGCGATAGAGAAAGCCATTGGTCACAGGCGTCAGAGAATATTGGGAGATGGCTTTGAATAATGATTCGAGCTGGTCCCACTCGCCGTTCTGATCAATTTCCCAGCTGTGGAAGTAGAGGTGTGCCATACCGCCATTCCGCGAGACATCCTCCAGTGCGCAGATGAACTGCGCGGCCCAGGGTACTCGCGCTTTGAACGTCGNNTATATTCCAAGAGGCAATGTCGAACTTGAACATACGCGGGGTAAGTATTAGCGTACGTGCTGATGTCCCAGGAAAAAGGGTTCTTGGGATAATCATTGAGAAAGTACCTGCAGGTTCGTGCGGCGAGAAAACCGGCTCTTTCTACGTGCTTTTCGATGCGGCAGTTAAATTTACCGCCCGGGTAGCAGAACGCGATTACCTCGTGCCCGAGTGNNACTATCTCTCGCACGGCTCTTTCATCCGACATCAAGGTCAAGCGAATATGGCTCAGCGTGTGGCTGCCGACCTCGAAATGTCGGTCGATGTCTCGAATCTGGGCGGGGTTCATCACGACCCGCTCGTGATTAGCGCCCGGAATATAAAAGGTCGCTGTCAGACCATATTTATGCAGCAGATCGACCGTGCGTAGATCCGTGGGGTGTCCGTCATCTACGCTGATGGTTACGTACTTTTCTTTGGCCGTCTCAGCGCCCGGTTTCCCCGGTTTTGGGTTGTTCATATAAATTCCCGTGAGCTTGCCGATCTACTCATTGCATGCGCGTTTGAGAGCTGATTCCGAGGCCGCCGCAGTTCTTGGCACTTCGACTTCGCGGTTATAAAACCTGAATGCGAGATACGGCATCTTGAACATCCTCGCGGTTCGCCGGAGCCTTTGCCTTGGCTCTGAAAGAAATCGAAACAGCCATTCTGCGCCAACCTTTTGAATCCATTTCGGTGCACGTCTCTTTCTCCCGGAAACAAAGTCCAAAGTCCCGCCAAGACCGTAAGCGCACTGCACTCCAAACCGGAAAAGGCGATCCGCGTTGTGTGANNTGTGAGATCCACATCTCTTGCTTGACCGGACCGAAACAGACAACGAGATGGGCAGGGCGAAAACTTGCGATTCTGCTAAGGATATCCTCGTTCCATTCCTGCTCCTGGATGTTCGAGCAGAACGAAGGGGAGTATCCGTCTACAATCAAACCACAGCAGCGTGCCTTTAATGCTTCGATCGCACCATGATTGGAGCGTACATCCGCGCCAAGCAAGAAAACGCGTTCTCTCCGTCTCGTTGCGTAAGCTGCCAGGTTGTAAATGAAATCGGAGCCGGACAATTTCTTTAAGCCCCGTC
>PLKR01000321.1:0-2611 GCA_003140655.1 Acidobacteriaceae bacterium
GCCTCGGCTAAAGTCTTGCCAGTTGCGGCACCGGCGGGATTGGTGTGCTTGATGATGGCGCAGAAGGCTGCATCGTTCGGATCGAACTCCTGTGCCAGATCCCAGGCGGCTTGCAGGTCGACGATGTTGTTGTAGGAAAGTTCCTTTCCCTGAATCTGGCGGGCATTGGCCACACCTACGCCAGAGCCGTCGGAATACATGGCGGCTTTCTGGTGAGGGTTCTCGCCGTAGCGCAGGTCGAGGGTTTTCTGGAATGACAGGCGCAGAGTTTGCGGGAAAGATTCGTCGTTGCCTTGAGGCGGAATTCTAAAATCGGCGGGGATTCGTTCGAGCGTCGAGGCGATTGCGGAATCATAGGCAGCGGTTGTGGCGAAGGCTTTCTGCGCGAGACGCCACTTGGTTTCGAGCGAGAGCGCTACGCCGGAGCGGGCGAGTTCATCGGCAATGGCCGGGTAGTCGGCCGGCGAAGTGACGACGGCGACATCGTGAAAATTCTTGGCGGCGGAGCGGATCATGGAAGGTCCGCCGATGTCGATGTTCTCGATNNACGACCATGTCGATCGGCTGGATGCCGTGCTCGGCAACGGCGGCGGTGTGCGCGGGATTTTCGCGGCGATGCAGAATGCCGCCATGCACTTTGGGATGCAGCGTCTTGACGCGGCCATCGAGCATTTCAGGGAATCCGGTGAGTTCGGAGATGTCTTTGACGGTGATGCCGGAATCGCGCAAGAGCTTGGCCGTGCCCCCGGTAGAGATGAGTTCGATGCCGAGGCTGGAGAGCTGGCGCGCGAAATCCACGAGGCCGGTTTTGTCGGTAACGCTGAGGATGGCGCGCTGGATGTTGAACATGGGACGCTGAGATTTTAGCAGGAACGCGCGGCTATCTCAGTCGCGGCGTGGATTCGATTTCCGTGCTTGCGGAACTTGCGACCTCACCTGGCGTCGCTTTTCGCAGGGACTGCACAATGCGATTGATTTCCGGCTGGGTAACTCCGGCGGGGTTCGCGTATTCTCTCTCCAAAAAGATCACTTCGAAGTTACCCTCATCGGAATACAGGTCCAGAACGACACCGTCCCTACTGACCTGAGGATCGCCCTGCTGGAAACCATGATAGTGCTGGTTCCGGAGGTTAAAGATTCCCGATTCTGCTGCCTTCACTGGCATTAATCGATTTGGTTAGAAGCACCATTTGTTCGCGAGCGTGCAGGCGTGGCGAAAGGGACCAGTAATGCATCTTGTCCGGAGTGAACCCGTATACATTCCTCACAAAGGTGTAGTCCGAAGTGGACGTCCCAGGACCAAAGAGGATTTCGATTCCTTGCGGCTGAAGTTTGAAGTCTGTAGCGCAAAAGTTGGCGAATTCTCGGGGCGGAACGGCGGTTACCATGAGCCGCAGACCAGACCGAAAGGCGAGAACAGCCCGAGTCTTTTCAGGCTTGCCCTTTGGATACAACCTCGTCTGGGGTTCGTCGAGATCATTCCACGGGACTTCGAAGTCATAACCGAAATACGACAAATGCTTTCCAGGGGCCTGTGAGACAGAATTGTCTTTCAGTTCCGTCGGTACAATCCTGGCGACTGGCAAGGCCGTTCTTGCCGCATAAAAGGAAAGCGCGATCGGCCCAACCCAGTAGATACCTGCGAAGATAACTGCGAGGGTAATGACCGTCGTGACCAGGATGCGTCGAAGAAGTTGCATCATCGCGCCCCGCTATGCTTTTGCCTTGGCCTTCAGCTTGACATGCCCCTCGGCGAGTTCGACGGAGAATTCGACATCCTGGCAGCCAAACTTGCTGCGGATCTCTGCGGTCTTTTTCTGCACGAAGGTGGAGAAGGAATCGAGGTTGCCGGAGACATTCTCTCCGGCCTTCTTTTTGGCGGCTACCAGAGTGTTGAACAAGCGCTCCACCTGTTCGCGCTCGGTATTGTCCACGGCGGTGTGCAAGGTGACCGGCTGAGAAGTGGCTGGGGCCGGGGCTGTGGCGGCAGCGGTGGCAGTATGACTTAAACCGTACACGGGATTGTGCTGGGGCTTGTGCTCCTCGACTTCCGGGCGAACTCCCTGCACGGCGAGCAGCGCATCCTGCGGGCGGCGGTAGCCCTCTTCGCGGATGCGTGACTTCTTGCGCCACAGGTCGCTGTAGATGGCGTAGCGCTGGGCCATTTCGTTGTAGCGGAAGCGCTGGGAGAAGCTCATGCGTCCGCCATCGGAAAACTTGCGCAGCAGGGAGAGCACCTTCCACTCGATGTCGGTGGGAGGGCGCTTGGTCGGGTTGCTGAAGTAAACCTCGTACTCGATCTTCAGGCGCCGGAGCTGGGTCTCGAGCACGCTCAGTTCTTCATCAGTGGTCACTTGGGGGTCTCCAAGTCAATAGTGTAGTGAGAAGCGGTGGTGGGCGCGAGGTGCCCGGTGGTCACCGGAGGTCATGGTACGAAAGTAAGGGGTGCGGCTTCTAGCTGCTAGCTTCTAGCTAGGGCGTTTTTCATTTGCAGTAAACGGGGGATTTCGAGGGAAGACTCGAGCGTGAGGGGCGTGGGATTGAGCTAGTGGCTAGAAGCTTACTTCGCTGAATTCGCCGCCATCTTCTTTACCATGGCGAGAACCAGCTT
>PLKR01000321.1:2687-2810 GCA_003140655.1 Acidobacteriaceae bacterium
ATTCGGAGAAGAACTGCGAGAGCGCGATCTCCATGGCCCCGGCAATTTTCGACAGAGTGTCGAGCGAGGGGATGGTGTGGCCGTTCTCTACGCGCGACAGATAGCAGCGCAGCAGGCCGGTGC
>PLKR01000441.1 GCA_003140655.1 Acidobacteriaceae bacterium
TCCCGCCGCCTGTTGTTCGAACTGCGCCTGTTGCGCCGCGCTCTGCTCCGCTAGCTTGCCGCTGACTTCCTGCGCCACGCCTTGCGCCAATTCCTGCAGTTGCGGCGCCAGCGTCCGCGGCAATTCACTCCGCGTCTTCTCCGCCAACTCTTCCGCCGTGGCCACCACATGCTTGGCCTGTTCCGCAGCCTCCCGCTGAATCTTTACGATGGCCCGTTCCGCTTCGTTCACCACCTCCACGCGCGCCGCCGCAAACTTCTGCTCCCATTGCTCAAACGCCGTATGCCGTTCCGCGGACACCGCATTCGTCGCGGCATCCCGCGCGGCGGCGTTAATTTGCTGCTTTGCATCGATGAGTAGCCGCGCCATCTGCCGCGCCAACTGCAGCGATGCGTCCGTAGTGCTCACTGGAGAAGGGAAGATGCGCACGTTGTCTGTCCCCAGCGCCGTCCACAACTCCGGATCATTCAGCGATATGCCCACCCCTTCGTTCCCAGCACTGGCCAAATGCTCGCCATGTCCCGCATCGCCGCCCTGCGGAACGCCGGGCAGCCCCGAAATCGTCACTCCACTTGTCCCCGTGTGCGTCGCCGCGGTCTCCGGAAACGCAAACCAATCCTCCGGGGGAAACGCCATGCCCCACGCATTTCCCGGCGCCTCCAGCTCCAGCGCCACTTGAAACAGTTGCCGCACCGTTCGCGGCCGCTGGATCCAAGCCACGCGCCCGCGCACATTCCGCGCCGGCTGGCCGCCCTCCGGATGTGGGATCTCCAACGTCACCCACATATTTTTTAGTACGTAATGCTTCGACTGGTAGCGGCACCCGTGGCAATTAATAATCAGCGTCGACGTGCGCTCCGTGAACGGCCGACCCAGCGCATCCACGCCGGTCACCGCCAGCGGCACCGCCTGCACAATCCGCGTGCTCCGCCTCTTCCGCAAATCATTTCCAGGACTCATCACGCTCTCGGATACCATATCGCTCTTCTCATGCGTCGACTTGCCGCCCAGTTCTTCCATAGAAACTCCCGCTGATCTTTTTTCTCGCCGTTATCCGCGCCGCAAGCAGTCTTGCAGTCAACTCCGCGCCCAACTGTGCGATCAATTCTGTAATCAACATGGTGACCTGACCNNTTCTGGGCCCTTGATTACCAGCGACTACCGAAAGCGACGACAAAGCAATAGCAGCGTCAACCCGCGCAATTTCTCGACGCGTGCTTCAACGCAAATGGTTGCAAATCCCATTCTGATACAACACCACGAAGTAGTGCGCCCACTATCGTCACAGCGCACCTCCTGAGGAAGGACCTACTCACTGCGGGGAGGGTCTTCCAACCTTCTTGCAATTTCCGACAGCCTGACTCTATACCGAAATTGCGGTCTTGCCTAGAGCGTCCTATAAGTACCAGTAGCCGCACTCCGAAGCGGCCGCTTTTTCCCTTACTGCGTTTCCTCTTGCACTTTCTTTGCGTCCTCTATAAATCTCTTCTCCCCTCCATCGCCTTCATCATCGTAACCTCATCCGCATACTCCAAATCCGCGCCCACCGGTATCCCCACCCCGATTCGCGACACTCTTACCCCNNTCCCCCTCCGCGGTAGGGTTTGTGGCCATAATAATCTCTTCCACCGTTCCGCCCTTGAGCCGCTCAATCAGCGATTTAATGTGCAGCTGCTCCGGCCCTCGCCCCGAAAGCGGCGACAACGCTCCTCCCAAAACGTGATACATCCCGCTGTATGCCCGCGTCTTCTCGATCGCCATGATGTTGTGCGCTTCTTCCACCACACAAATGGTAGCCTTCGCCCGCGAAGGCCCCACGCAATAGAGGCAAGGATCGGTATCTGTGATGTTGTTACACGTTGAACACGTCCGAATCTTCTCTTTGGCCTCGCGGATCGCATCCGCGAGCCCCAGCGCATCTTCCTTACTCGCGCGCAGCAAAAAAAATGCCAGCCGCTGCGCCGTCTTCTGTCCAATCCCCGGCAAATGTTTTAGTTCATCGATCAATCGTTCCACAGGAGCAGCAAAATCGGCCATGCCCCTTGTGTAGCACACCGCCACGCCGCAAGCAACCAACCCTCTTCACCGCGCCGCGCCCCATCTCGGCCACATGCGCGCCGTTCAGCGAATTGCACGGCAGGCGATCCCGGCCTCCAAAGGAAAAGGGGCCGCTCACAACATCGAGCGGCCCCTTACACTGCCGAATCTCAACTGCGTTACTTCTTGCCCTTGTCCGCGCGGACCTTTGCCCACCGTTCCTTGGCCTTGCGCGAAAGATGCGCGCGCAACGCCGCCGAAACCACGCGCTTCGCTCTCCCACTCTTCCCGTGNNATTCCTGTTAACTGATGATGTAACTTAGCTTCTTCCTGCTTCAACGCCGCCAAAATTTCCATGTTGGCCTCCACCGGTATTAGACATCCGCTCGCCCCAAACTGCAAGCCCTGACAAGTCAAGACCGCGTTCGTCGCAGCGTGTTTTTGTAACGCCAATCATCTAAATACTTGTCAGTAAATGTACCCCCGGAACCGCCGGGCCATCCTTCCGGTGGCGTAATTGCCGTCCGCGGCCGGCGCGCAGCATTCGACAATGCGCGCGCAAGGTGTCCGCTGTCCGAACATGGCGCGCAACGAGGCTTCTCGCGAAGGGCGATCGAGCGCCTGGGTTACTATCGTCCGCTAGAGCAAATCGGGCGGCGGTATGGGCGAGTAAGTTTCGAGCTTGGATTTACGCACGCGGGAATTAAGAAGAAGAGTGGGGAACTACACCATCTGCATCGAACTTAGCCTTCTGCAACTCGCACTAAACTAAAACAGTCCAGGAATTTTGAGTCCAGCCATCCCCGGCACCGTTCCGGCAATATTCTTCATCTGGCT
>PLKR01000382.1 GCA_003140655.1 Acidobacteriaceae bacterium
GAGCGCCGCGTAGTGTTCCAGGTAGCCGACGGCTCTGGCCGGATCGGGATCGCCGGTTTCGATGTAGGAGTAACCCAGCATGTTGTACACCGGCGGGAAATTGGGATCGATTTGCAAAATCTTCTCCATCATGTTGCGGGCGCGCTCGTAATCCTGCTGGGAGTAAAGCCATTCCGAGGTGAGATACAGGACGTGTTTGTCATTCGGGAAACGCGCGAGAAGATCGTTCATGGCTCCAATGGCGGCGAGATTGTTGCCTTCCTCAACGTCAACCATCCAGTTGATGAGAAGTTGCTCGTCGGGCGTGGCCTTGAGCGCCAGGGCCTTGGCGTGCTTGAGAGCGTCGGGAGCGGGCTGGTTGCGGTAGGTCGCGTAGGACCACACCGCGAACGCTAGAGCGAAGTGAGGATCTTTGGCAGCCGCCTCGTGGGCGGTGGAGACGGACATCTCCAGAAGATAGTTCTCGTATTGATCGATGGACTTCTCGAGGAGCTTGCGGGCGTCGTCGGATTTCGTGGCGACCAGCAGGGTGCCGAAGAGCTGGCGCTGGCCGAGTGTGGCAATGGGGGCCACCGGCGCGGGAGGCACGGATTCTTTGCTGGAGGCGTCGGTGACATGAGTAGCGGGAGGCTGCTGCGCCCAAGTGTTCGCCGCCAAGAGCAATGGTATTGCGAGCAACGAACAGCGCACGGCAAAGCGGTTCATGAATACACTCCTGATCAGTAGATAGGAACCTGGATGACCCAGCAGCTACCGTAGCGCCCAGGTGCGTTGAGCGGATACTGGCCTCAGGGGCAGGTGTGCGCTTTGGTAAAGCCGATTAATCGATTGGCCACAAAACAGCGGCAGCGCCCGGTTAGACACAATGTCGAAACGCATACTTGTGCGGTACCGGGGGCGGTGCCGATACTTTGAGGTAATGCTGTCGAAAGGTGATGTAGTCTTATGAACGGAAAGACACGGGGCCAGCGGCTCTGCTTTGCGGCCGCTTCAATCTTGACGCTGCTGCTTTCGCTGCCAGCGTATCCGGCAATAAAAAACATCGCGGTGATCATGTCCGCTGGAAGCAAGCTGCAGGACGTGCAGTTGTCGGAGCTCGTGAAATTGTGCAAGGGAACACAAAAGACGTGGGTGGACGGCAAGAGCTTCACGCTGGTGATGACTGATCCCGGAGCGCCGGACTTGCATCCAGCGATTCAGAAGCTGTTTGGCATGGGCCCGTCGGACCTGAAGGCGGCGCTGGGTAAACTGAACGAATCCCGCACATTGATCAGGATTGTGGACAATGAAGCGGATTTGCTGCGCACGGTGGAAGAAACACCAGGGTCGGTGGGCATCGTGGACGTGTACTCGATCAATAGCTCGGTGAAAGTGCTGCGTGTGGATGGGAAGTTGCCGTTTGATGTGGGCTACGCGCTTAAGGGAAATTAGGGACCTCTCGCATCGGCGGGACCTAAGCAAAACCTCTCATCAGGGGCTGAAGCCCAATTCTGCCCAGTCCTGAACGCCGGAGCCCTTCTCACATCAGCGTAAACCGAAGCTCCGACCTCCTGAAAACATACAATTGCTTCCGCGACGACGGACTGCGACTAGGAAGTTTTCGTTGCGGGAACGCGTAGCGCGCGGAAAGCGGTGTAGCCGAGAAGAATCGCGGCGATCACCAACGCGATCCACAAGAGATTCGCGTGACGCTCGCTAAACGGGCGCGGGTCGAGGTAATTTGCCGTTGCTTTCTCTTCGCCGAGAGTCGCCACTTTGGCGTTCGGTTCGGCGTGATAATCGAACGTGCGCGAAAGATCGTATTGCGGGAGTTTCGCCGCGGCATTTCCGTAGATCAGGCGGTAGGAATGGCCGCTTTGCGGATAAAACAAAACAAAGTANNCGCGAGCAGTGTGGGCTTGGCGCCGGCGAGCGGGGCATCGTTGCCATTCATTATTTCGATCCGCCAGAAGCGTTGATGCCAGCTCTCGCCTGAAAAAACGCGAACAGACTCCGCCTCTTTGTTGTCCTGCTTGTAGCGGTAGATCTCGCCAGAGAAATAGCTCTGCCACTGCTTTCCGTCCTCGCTGGTTTCCATGTGCACGATGCGAAAGAAGTTTGGTTCCGAGGTTTCGATGGCCACGCCGCTGACCGGGAACGAAGCGGGTCCGAGGTCGGCAATCCATCGGGTCGCGGTGGCGGGTGCTGTGGAATCCGAAATGAACTGCGATGGCAGCGGCGTTCGAACAGGGTCGTGGAATTCGCGAGAGAACAGAATGTCAATAGAAGAGACCGGAAACTGACGAGCGGCTTCAAAGATGCGCACGCGGACGAAGCGCGCGTTGTTGTCCGAGTAGAGGACCAGGCGGCTTCCCTCGATATTTTCCTTGCGGAAGCCGGAGATCGGCGCGCGATCCTTGACGATGCGCCAGGTGCGCGCGTCGTCGCTGGCGGCGACTTCGACCCAGTCGATGAAATCGATTTGTGAAGTGTGAATCTCCAGGGCGTTGTGGAACGCAATTTTTTCGCCCGTGTCG
>PLKR01000518.1 GCA_003140655.1 Acidobacteriaceae bacterium
AGGCGGAGATCTGGGGAAAGGCTTGCCACACATCCGACTTTGCGGCCAGAGCGCGGCTCACTTCCATCATCACCTGCTGCCGCTTCTTCTCCTCCTGCAACGTCTCGGAAAAGCCCCGAAGCGATTCCTCGAGTTTTTTTTGCTCCGTAACCTCGACCGCGACCACGCCGATTTGCTTGACATTGCCGGTCGGGTCTTTGATGGGAATGTAATGCTCTATCCAGTGGCCGGCTTCAGTCCGGTTGTGCAGCGTGGTGCTGATCTGGAGGTCCAAGATTGGCTGCTGTGTTTCCAACACGCGCTTGAAGTGCGGCTCTATCAGTTCAGCAAAATCCCCCAGCATCTCGCGGACACTCTTCCCCAAATGAGCTTCCGCCGGGATGCCATTCATCTCGGCCAGCGTGTGGTTGATCGCGAGATAGCGGAAGTCAGTGTCCAGAATGCAAAAACCCACCCTGGACGCGTTGAAGTAAGCGCCTAATAATTCTTCCGATTCTAGGAGAGCTTCCGCCGGGTCCCGGCGTCGAGACACTACATCCGCCAATTCCAGCAACGCAGAATAGCGCTGCGCATCAGATTCTAAGCGTGGGGCGCTTGAGGGACACATTACACCGGGACTCCTGGCGGCGGCTCCCCCCCAAAAGCGCACCGCAAGACTTTGCCAGAACCCACCATTATAATCGCCTATCTTGAAGGTAGGATCGTTTTTGTCCGCAAGATAGGGTTTACGAACAAAACTCTAACTCTTCCCATGATGGGAAGCGCTCAGGCTGAAATTACGTGGAGATCGCGGCCAAATCTATTGAGCGTTAGAGCCAACAACATTCCTGTTTTGAAAGCGTATACGCGAGACCGAGGGCCTGATAGGTTGAGCGACGGTCCGTCGGAACAACCCAGTGAAATGAGGATTTTACGGCAATTGGCAGTCTTGCCTTGCGCTGCTCTTTGGCGATCACCGTACATCAAGACGTGACATACTTCACGGACAGGAACCGCAAATTGGCCTCATATATTCTTATGACGCCGTCCGGGCTCCCTGATCCAGCCTTCCCATTTGGTTTTGACTCTCGACTCAGCAATCATGCTGCTCCGTTCTATTTGGACGAAGACTTCCTATTGCGTATTCTGTGTGACCTCATTCGTTGCCTCGCTCAGAGCAGGCCACGGGCCGCTGATTCTGGCAAATGACGCGCACCGCCATTTGCTCAGACAGAAACTCAGACTGATATGGGATCGATAATCCTGGCCTAAAGAGCAAGGGCAGATAGGTCGAGATGAGCGTCGAAGCAACCTTACGGAATGCATGGTGGGCGCCACGCCCAACATCGGCCCGATTTTAGGCGGTCTTTCGCCCCGTTTCGCCTCGACCGGGAAAGGCCCTGCTGACCCTGGCAAAGCATTAGGATTTGCAATTCCCTAGCCATCTGCTAAACTTTCCTGTCCGCGCCCCTGCCGTCTGCGAGGAGGGTTGTCCCTTGACCCCAGACGAACGCGAACGCATGGCCATTCTGTGTGAGCGAATTGCCAAAGAACAAGATCTACACAGGTTTACGGAATTTGTTGAGGAACTCAATAATCTCTTGGAGGCGAAGCAACGCCGCCTCGCATCCCGAAAGACGGGGCCAACCCAAGCATCGCACTAACTGGACCGCTGAGTCTAAAGCCTCTTGTTGTGTATTTGGTTTCGGGACTAGCCTCTAAGCCACTGTCCGCATGAGAACAAACTCACGCGCCACTCGCCCCGACTCCCAGGGAAGGAGTGCAGGGGCGTTTTGAATTTCAACGCACTGTTACGCTCCGCGTAATCTCACTCGATAGATCACGATTCGCTGAAAACGGTCGTGGGTTAGCGAGTTGCTTCATGGGATAGCTCCTTCCGACCCTCAGGTTTGTCACACAAAGTCTTAATCCAACCGCCTTCCCGCCGTTCTCCCCCATGGCCGCAAACTTCGCAAGGTTTGGAAGGATTCCTGTTCGGCTGTCCATGCCAAGAAGTCCATCCGGTCTCCCTTCTCGATAAAAGAACAGCGTGTGGCCGCGCGTCGTTCCGTGCACTGAATTTTCATGGGTCTGAATCAAACTGTCGTCCAGTGCAGCAGGTAAAGGCCTGCCTGAGCTAGAGATCTGTGTTCAACCCGGACAAATCTCTAGGCGGCGCGCCGTTCGTAGCGATGATGCAGCCCGCCAACTTGTGGGATTTCGATCACCTCGCCTAAAGCTGGCGGCTGAATGGCGCGATGGGCGGGAGCATCTTTGCCCAGCGCCAAGTGGGTTCGCGATCGGTCGTAGTAGTCGAAATAGGTCTTTAGAACCCGTCGCAGGCCAGCTTCGCTGATGACAATTACGTGGTCGAGGCACTCACGCCGGATGGAGCCAATAAATCGTTCCACGTAGGCGTTCTGCCAAGGTGATTGGGGAGCCGTCAATACCTCGTGAATATCCATCCAGTCGGCTGCCTTGCGAAACGGTTCGCCGTAGTTTCCATCGCGGTCGCGCAGCAGATAGCGAGGCGCGCTGTCCCAGGGAAACGCTGCCATGAGCTGCTGTGCCGTCCACTCCGCCGTGGGATGGGAAGTTACGCCGAAATGGACGGGCCGGCGTCGATTGTGCGAAAGCACCACAAAAACGAAGAGCAGCCGGAACGTCGCCGTCGGTACGACGAAGAAGTCGGTGGAGGCCAAGTCTTTCACGTGGTTCTTTAGAAAGGTCCTCCAGCTCTGCGAAGGAGGCTTCCGATGACGGACCATGTACTGCGCTACAGTCCCCTGAGATACTTCAATACCCAGCTTGAGCAACTCGCCGTGTATGCGGGGCGCGCCCCAGCGTGGATTGGCAAGACTCATCCTGCGGATCAGATTCCGGATCTCTTGGGGTACAGACG
>PLKR01000550.1:0-1595 GCA_003140655.1 Acidobacteriaceae bacterium
TGAGGTGGAGAAGGCGATCCGCAAGCAGTTTGCCAAGAAGGTAAAGGCGGCCAACCTGAATCTGGCTGCGGTGCGGGCGGGATTCGACTATGCGAAAGCGAGTCTGCAGAAGCGCGGAGCCTTCTACATCGAGCGCATGGACGAGACAGCGGGCAAGATCATCATTGACGGCAATTCGGCCGCGGCTCTCGGTTGCATGTTTGCCGGGTGCACGGTGGTTACGTGGTATCCGATCACGCCATCGTCTTCGCTGGTGGAGACCATGATCGAATACATGAAGGAGTACCGCATCGGCCCCGACGGCAAAGCAACCTTTGCCATTGTGCAGGCGGAGGATGAACTGGCTGCAATCGGCATGGTGATTGGCGCGGGTTGGGCGGGAGCGCGCAGCATGACGGCGACCGCAGGCCCCGGCATTTCCCTGATGTCGGAGTTTGCCGGGTTGGCTTATTACGCGGAAATCCCGGGTGTGATCTGGGATATTCAGCGCGTCGGACCTTCGACGGGCTTGCCGACGCGCACTTCGCAGGGTGACATTCTTGCCACAGCTTTTCTTTCACACGGCGATACCAAACACATCATGCTGATTCCGAACTCGGCTGCGGAGTGTTTCAGCATGGCTTCGGAGGCCTTCAATCTCGCGGAGCAATTCCAGACGCTGGTTTTTGTCATGTCCGATCTGGATCTTGGCATGAATAACTGGATGTCCGATCCGTTTGAATATCCGACTACGCCGATCAAGCGCGGCAAGGTTCTCAGTAAGGAAGATCTGACGAAGCTGGGCGGCTTTGCCCGCTATAAGGATTTAGATGGCGATGGCGTGGGATATCGCACGCTGCCGGGAACAGACCATCCTGCCGCGGCCTACTTCACGCGGGGCAGCGGACACAACGATAAATCCAACTACAGCGAGCGGCCTGACGACTACGAAGACAACATGGAGCGGTTGAACCGCAAATTCGAGACGGCGCGATCGTTTGTGCCCCGGCCGGAGATTCTCAAAGGCGCGAATGCAAAGATCGGGATCATCGCCTATGGCACGTCGCATTGGGGGATCATCGAAAGCCGCGATCAGTTGCGCAACGAGTACGCAATTGAAACCGATTACCTGCGGCTACGGGCTTATCCCTTCACGCGCGAAGTGCATGAATTCATCGAGCAGCACGAACGCGTTTACGTGGTCGAGCAGAACCGCGATGCGCAAATGCTTAGCCTGCTGAAGCTCGACCTCAAACCTGAACTGATAGCGCGGCTGCGCAGCATCAGCCATCTCGATGGACTGCCGCTCGATGCGCGCTCCGTTACCGACGAATTAAGCACCATGGAGGGTAAGTAATGGCGACCACGCCTGCCGAACCCAGATCTTCAGAACCAAAGACAAACCATATCGGTTTGACCGTGATCGACTACAAGGGCGGCAAGACTACCCTGTGCGCCGGCTGCGGCCATAACGCCATTTCCGAGCGCATTATCGAAGCCATGTATGACATGGGCGTGAAGCCGGAGCGAGTCGCCAAGTTGAGCGGAATCGGGTGCTCGTCGAAGAGTCCGGCTTACTTCATGAACCGCTCGCACAGCTTCAACTCCGTGCATGG
>PLKR01000550.1:1639-2100 GCA_003140655.1 Acidobacteriaceae bacterium
GTGCTGAACGATCTGCCGCCGATTGACACCTGCACGCTGGCCATTCAACTGGGTGCGACGTTTGTTGGCCGCTCGTTCTCCGGCGACAAGCGACAGTTGAGTACCATGTTGAAGGCCGCCATCGCGCACAACGGCACGGTGATGCTCGACGTGGTCTCGCCGTGTGTTACCTTCAACGATCACGAGGGCTCGACCAAGTCCTACAAATACGTGAAGGATCACGAAGAGACTTTGCAAGAAATGAGTTTCGTACCTCACTTCGAAGAGATTGACGTGGAGTACGATCCGGGAACGACGGTCAACGTCACCATGCACGATGGCTCCCACCTCCGACTGCGCAAGCTGGAGGAAGACTATGACCCGACCGACCGGATTCAAGCCATGACGCGCTTGACCGCAGCGCATGACAAGGGCGAGGTGCTGACGGGACTGTTCTACGTGAACACCAAGGCGCCCAGCTT
>PLKR01000550.1:2148-2974 GCA_003140655.1 Acidobacteriaceae bacterium
CTTTGCTCGGGATGACAGTCTACGGTTGGGACCGTAGGGACTCCCGGTATCAACCAGCTTCCACTTCCTTCAGCACGGCGCTGCAGCGCTCACAGATCGTGGGGTAGGTCTTGTCCTCGCCGACGTGGGTCGAGTAATTCCAGCAGCGCTCACACTTTAGTCCGTCCGCTTTCCGCACCTCGACGTGTACGCTGCCCGTGCCATTGCCGGAGGCCTGAGTAAGCGTCACCGCGGAAACGATGAACAGGTACCGCAGCTGATCGGCGTGACGTGACAGCACCGAATAAACAGGCTCTGGCGCAGCCAGATTGACTTGGGCTTCCAGGCCGGTGCCGATCAGTTTGTTGTTGCGAGCCTCTTCAAGTGCCTTTAGAACCTCGTCGCGCACAGAACGCAAAGTCGTCCAATCTTCGGCAGTCTTTTCTTCGGCAACTGCATTCCTCGCATCCCCCAGAATCTCCGCCTCGGAAGGAAACAACGCCAGGTGCACGCTTTCTGCGCGCCCTGCGGCCTTCGGCAGATAATCCCAAACCTCTTCCGAGGTGAAGCTCATGATGGGTGCGAGCAGCCGCACGAGCGCCTCGCCGATGCGCCAGATCGCGGTCTGGGCGCTGCGGCGGCCGCGTGACTTGGGCGCGGAGATGTAAAGCCGGTCTTTGAGCACATCGAAGTAGAAGGCGCTCAGGTCCACGATGCAAAAGTGATTGAGGCGGTGATAGATCTTGTGGAAAGCGAAGTCGTCATACGAGTTCCTGACCTCCGTCGCAAAGGAGGAAGTCTGGCGCAGCATGTATTGGTCGAGAGCTTCCATGCTCTCGAATGGAAC
>PLKR01000002.1 GCA_003140655.1 Acidobacteriaceae bacterium
CAATGGCGAAGGAATATTGACCGTGGTGCATGAGGATTCTCCAGGGAAATATTCCGTGGTGGAAAATGTGCCCACAAAAAAGAGTGCGCGGACCATGGGCCTGGATTTGCAGACGCACAATGTTTTTCTTCCGGCTGCGGATTTCGATCCACCGGCTCCTGGAGAACGGCGCGGGAAGATGAAGCCGGGATCATTCGTCATCCTGGTGGTAGGTAAATAGGGCGCGCCAACATCAGGGGGAACTGGCGAAACAAGCCATGGATCTGAAGACCCGAGATTATAACGGCGGCGACCGGTATGGCGGTGAAATGAGTCTGGTATAATCGCGCGCGATGGGTAGCAACGAATCTTCTTCGGCGAAACGTGCGCGCGATCCGCAACGGGCTGCGGAGGCGCCGCGGTTCATTGTGATTGAAGGGCCGCTGCGCGTCGGGAAAACCACGCTGGCGAAGATTTTGGCAGAGAAGCTGCACGCGCGGCGCGTTTACGATTGCGAAGACAACCCCTTTCTTGCGGAATTTTATCAGGAGAAGCCCGGCGCGGCATTCCGCGCGCAAGTGTACTTTTTGATGGAACGGCAGAAGCGGCTGCGTGAGGCGTTGGCGGTGGAATCGCCGGGGCCGGTGGTCTCCGATTTTTTGCTAGAAAAAGATCGTATTTTTGCAAATTTGAATCTTGACGATGAAGAATTAAAACTTTACGAGCGGTATTACGAATTGCTTAGCGCCGGAATTCCCGAGCCCGATCTGGTGATTTATCTGCAAGCCAAACCGGAAGTTTTGCGGGCNNATGAGACGCAGATTTCGCTGGAATATATCGGCGAAGTGGCGCGAGCTTACGAGCATTTTTTCTATCGCTACGCGGCTTCGGATTTGCTGGTGATCAATACCTCGGATATCGATTTCGTGGAACACAGCGAGGATTTGCAGCAGTTGCTTCGGAGATTGCAGGATCCCGTCAAGGGGACGCAGTATTATTTGCCGCTGAGCAAATCTGAATAATTTTTTCTGGGGTCAGACNNAGTTTCTGCCGGCCGGGCAAGTTAGGGTGCAACCTGTTGCGCCCCTGCAAAGCATCTTACAGACTTCTTCGGGTCAATCTGCGTTGAGCGTCTCGGAATCGGGTGTGGTGGGGTGCGCCAGTTCTATGATGGTTTTGCGTTGCGCGAGGATGAATAGGGCCACTACCAGCCATTGCGCGACGAATGCGGCCCCCCAAATCGCTGGTCGCGTAGCCCACGCGGCGGGGTCCAAATAATAAATCGGGGTAGGCAGAAAGNNGAAAGTGCCGAAGGCGGACAGAACGATCCCCACGCAGGCGTAAAACGCCGTCAAAAACATCACACCGGCAACCAACGGGCGCTTGCCGCGACGCAACGTCATCCATTGCAGAAATTGCATATCACGGACAAGCCACGCGGTAATAAACAGAAACCGGAAAATAGCGAATACGGGGCTCCATTCCATCAGCGGATTACGGGCGATGGCGGCAGCCGCGAAGACTAGCGCGCAAGCGGTTAGCGCGGTGATGAAAAGAAATGGAGCGGGCCACGAAAGATCGATCCAAGATATCGGCGATTTCTTTTGCGTGCGCAAGATGCGGCGAGTACGGTCACGATTGCGTAACTGAGCCAGGCCGAGAAAGCTGAGAATCGAAATATTGATGGTGAGAAGCGTGGCTTGGACATTGATGAGGTCGGCGCTCCAATTGACAAAAGCCAATAGAATCACATTGATGCAAATCGCTAGGGCAAAGGTTTCCAACGGAGAGTACAACTCGTACTGGTCCGGATCGCGCTTGATGTTGCGGGAGAGCGCGAGAAGAAACCAAGCGGTGAGCAGTCCATCAATAATGATCAGAACGAATACATGGTGGACNNGAGAAGAGCCAGAGGAGTATGAGAACAAAAATAATTGCAGTCGTGTGCGAACCGCGGACGGTGAGTAAAGAAATGAGCAAGGCCAACGTATGGAACGCGATCGATCCGATGATCAGCACAGCGTAAGCAGCCAAGACGAATGTAAAACTTTGCTGGCCCTTGACTGCGGCGAAAATCACGAGGGGCACGAAACAAAGGCATATGAAGTAGATGAAGATTGGCGCACCGAATAGTTTGCCAAGCGTCAATTCAAGCGGAGAAAGGCGCGTGACGCGCTGGTAGTCGAAGGTGTTTTGATCTTTTTCTTTGTAGATCGCATTGACGCAGGATATACCGCCACCGGCGGCCAGGATCAGAGCTTGCAGCCAAAATAGGCCGCGGAGAAGGCCGAAGCCCCAGCCCATCGGCCCTGTAGCGGGTGCGGAAATGTGGGTCAGCGCATAGCCGGCAACGAGAGAGAGCGCGATGGAGATGACAGCCGCGGTGACCATTTTACCGGGACGCAGTTGCGTCCGGACGTTGCGGACGAGTTCGGGGTTGGAGAAGATCNNAGATGGGCGAGCCGGCGAGGATGGCTTCGCGGATTAGCGCAGCCAGTTCGGCGTCGGAGCCGGGAAAAATAAATTCGGTGATCGCGGCGTTTTGCTGAACATCGCTGACGTTTGGCTGAGTCGCCAGCCACGGACCCAGAGCAAATTCGACGGTCGCTTGACGCAAACGGACGCGGCGGGTTTGGCCGGCGCTGCGCATGACGTCGGAGATTTTCCCGTGGCGGAGAAGTTTGCCTTTTTCAAGAATGGCCAGGGAAGTACAGATTTCTTCAAGGTCGGGGAGAACGTGCGAGGTGATGAAGATAGTTTTTCCGGCGCGATTCATGGCGCGGAGAAAATCTTTCAGCTCGAGGCGCGCTTTGAGATCGAGGCCGGAGGCTGGTTCGTCAAGGACGAGCAGCGGTGGGTCGTGAATAATGGCGCGGGCGATGCCGAGCCGCTGCTTCATGCCCCGC
>PLKR01000575.1 GCA_003140655.1 Acidobacteriaceae bacterium
CGGAAGAGTTCGCTTCGCCATCTATCGTGCGGCCAGAAACCCGCAACTTTACGTGAACGATGTTTTGGCTAACGACAAAAGACCAACGCCTAACGACTAAACGACCAACGACGACTCACCTCGACTGGCTCTCCGTTCCCGCTTCCGGTACACTGCGCTTCATGCGGCGCGATCCCGTCGAACTGGAAATCTTCAAGAACCTCTTCCANNGAAGTCATCGCCATGGGCGACCACATGCCAGTGCATCTGGGCTCCATGCCAATGTCGGTACAGGCAGCGATTGCAGCGTGCGAGATGGCGCCGGGCGATGTGGTCATGTTGAATGATCCTTTCCGGGGAGGGACCCATCTGCCGGACATTACTCTGGTGGCGCCGGTGTATGTGTGGCGCGGAGACGCCCTGAGCGGCAACCGAAGGGGCTCCCACCCGCGAAAAGCCGGCAATCGTCCCGACTTCTACGTCGCCTCGCGAGCCCATCATGCAGACGTGGGCGGAGCCTACGCCGGATCGATGGGGCTATGCCGCGAGATTTATCAGGAAGGATTTCGCATTCCCCCGGTGAAAATCATGCGGGCAGGTGCGATGAACCACGATGTGTTGGCGCTCCTGCTCAACAACGTGCGCACGCCCGAGGAGCGCGAAGGCGATTTGGGGGCGCAGATCGCGGCCTGCCACACGGGAGCCGGGCGGCTAACAGAAGTGTGCGCGCGATACGGCATCAATCGGACCAAGCGCGCGGCGCAGGAACTGCTGGCATATTCCGAGGAACTGATGCGCGCTTTTTTGCTGCGCGTGCCGCCGGGTATTTATCCCGCCGAGGATTTTCTGGACAACGACGGCATCAGCGATAAACCAGTGAAGATCGCGGTGACGGTGAGTGTTAGGCCAGCTAAAGTGCGAGGTCGGGTCTCCGCCCAGCCAGTAGTTACAGTCGATTTCACCGGCAGCGACCCGCAGGTCGAGGGCAGCGTAAACGCAGTCGAGGCGATCACTTTCTCAGCGTGCTTCTATGTTTTCCGTTGTCTGCTGNNCCGGCGGCGGTAGCGGGCGGCAACGTCGAAACTTCGCAGCGCATCGTCGATGTTCTGCTGCGGGCGCTGGCACAAGCTATTCCGGACCGGATTCCGGCGGCGGCATCCGGCACAATGAATAACCTCACGATCGGTGGAGTCGATTCGCGTACGGGCAAGCCCTTCGCTTACTACGAGACGATTGCGGGCGGCATGGGCGCGCGGCCCACCAAGCCCGGCGTCTCCGGCGTGCACACCCACATGACGAATTCGCTGAACACTCCGGCGGAGGCTCTGGAGTATGCCTATCCCTTGCGGGTTCGACGCTACTCACTTCGGCCGGGTAGCGGAGGTTCCGGGAAGCATCGCGGTGGCAACGGAATTATCCGCGAGATTGAAGTGCTGACCGATTGCGAGGTCACGCTGCTCTCTGACCGGCGCACGCGCGGGCCGTGGGGAGTGGCCGGCGGCAAGGAAGGTTTGCCCGGAAAAGCAAGCGTGATTCGCAACGGCGGCTTGATCGAACAGATGCCGGGAAAGTTCAGCACACGCCTTCAAAAAGGCGAGCGCATCCGGATTGAATCGCCGGGTGGCGGCGGCTGGGGAGAATTCGAAGGGAAGCAACTTTTGACTCTTGATAAGTGACACCCGGCGGAACACACGTTGATCGGAACGTCCTTACTTCTTCGGCGTCGACACGCTCAGCGGATAGGAGGCAATCAGATACTCGGCCTGGTCGCTGTCGACCGCGCCAAGAAACAAGCTCGCCTCGGCCTCTTCTCCGTAGACGACTCGCGCATTGAAGTAATAAACCCGTCCTGCCTCCGCCGTGAAATGCACGAACCCCACGGGATGCCCCCGATGGGATTGCACGCTCGCACACACATGATGCTCTCCCGGCTCTACGGACACGGCGAAATAGGAATTGTTCTTATTTACGCCCACCCATGCTCCGTCCAATCCGATCCTGGTAGCCAAGCTGAGGGCATCGGCGGCCTTTTCCTGAATGAAGTAAACCCGCGCCTTCCCCGGTTCGGGCTGCGCCAGCGTGTGTTGGGATTCGTCCAGCTTCACATTGAAGCTGCCATCCTTGGGACCGCAGGCTGATGCCACGCCGGCAGAGGGCTCCTGGGCAAATGCGGATGCTGCAAAAAGCAGCGCAATGAGAGCGGTTTTCATGACTTACTCCGGTTAGACCCCCGGCCGATTCAGCTTCTACACGCGGTCTGAAGCGCTACTATCGCAAGCGCACAATCCCGCCGCCGAGGGTGAATGTTCTTAAGTTAACATATCTAAGGAGTCGCGATCTATGCACATCATCAAGTCGGTTGGAGTGCTCTCGGTTGCCAAGATCACTGGATTGATGTACGCCTGTATGGGGCTGATCTTCGCACCACTTTTCCTCCTGATCGGAGTGCTGGCATCGGCGGCAGGTCAGTGCAACAATCCCTTGGCCGGGATTTTTATCTTGGCATTGCCCTTTTCCTGCCCGTGTTCTATGGGCGTGATCGGGTTCATCGCGGGGGTGATCGGCGCGTTGCTCTATAGCCCTTCGCGCGCTGGGCGGGCGGCTTTGACCTGGAGATGGAGCTGCGCCCGCAGACTCTGACCGTGCCATACCCAATCATGCCGCCAGCCAGCACTGCATCTAATTCATAGAGCCGGAGTTTTTATGACTGATGTCGCCGCNNCACTATCTCGACGAAGCCCACCGCCAGATGCGCGGACACAAGCGCCTGGCCGAGGGCGCGATGGCGCAACTCAAAGACGAAGAGCTGTTTATCACGCTCGACCCCGAATCGAATTCCATCGCCGTCGTCGTGAAGCACATGGCGGGCAACATGCGCTCACGCTTCACGGACTTCCTCACCACCGACGGAGAAAAACCAGATCGTGATCGCGATCAGGAATTCGAACTCAGTCCTGCAACCACGCGCGCCGATCTTACGAAATGGTGGGAGGAAGGCTGGGCACGGGTGTTTGCGACAATCGAGGCGCTCAAGCCGGAAGACGTCATGCGCAAAGTGACCGTCCGCGGCGAGCCCCACACCGTGCTGCAGGGCATCAACCGCCAGATCGCGCACTACGCCCATCATACCGGGCAAATCGTGTTCCTGGCCAAGCACATCCGCTCCAGCAAGTGGAAGACCCTGAGCATTCCACGAGGCAAGTCGGAAGATTACAAAACGGCCCCTCCGAAGCTTTACAAACCCATGAGTTAGATAGAAAGTGGTTCCCACGGTGCTAGAATCATACGTTTTGTGTCTGAGCCTGAATTCGTAAGGTAGCCTTTATGCCATCCACGATGCTGGCTGTCGTTAAGCCGGAAGCTGCGCCGGGCGCGGAAATTCGCGAAGTCAAGATTCCCGCCTTCGGGCGGACCGACGTGCTGGTCAAGGTGAAAGTCGCATCCATCTGTGGCACCGACCTGCACATCTACAACTGGGATCGCTGGGCACAGAACCGCATCCATCCCCCGCTGATTCCGGGGCACGAGTTCTGCGGCGAGGTGGCCGCGTTCGGCGATGAGGTCACCAGCGTCAAGGAAGGCGACTTCGTTTCCGCCGAGATGCATGTGGCTTGCGGCAAGTGTCTGCAATGCCGCACCGGCGAAGCTCACATCTGCCAGAATGTGAAGATCATCGGCGTGGACGCCAATGGCGCCTTCGCCGAGTACGTGGTCATTCCTGAGTCCAACATCTGGAAGCTCGATCCCGCCATTCCGCAGGAATATGCATCGATTCTCGATCCCCTGGGCAATGCGGTTCACACCGTGCTGGCGGGCGAGATCGCCGCGAAAACCGTGGCCATCACAGGATGCGGGCCGATCGGACTGTTTGCGATTGCTGTAGCGAAGGCCGTTGGCGCGACCACGGTGTTTGCCATCGAAGTGAACGAGCATCGGCGTAAAATCGCGCGCGAGATGAAAGCCGATTACGTGCTCGATCCGTCAAAAGAAAACGCCAGCGCCATCGTGATGGAGAAGACCGGCGGGCTGGGCGTGGACGTGGTCCTCGAGATGGCCGGCCATCCAGACTCTATCCGAACCGCCTTCGATATCGCGCGGCGCGGCGGAAGAATTTCCCTTCTCGGCCTGACCTCGAAGCCCATCTCTCTGAACTTTTCCGAAGACATTATTTTCAAAGGCATCACGGTGCAGGGCATCAACGGACGCCGCATGTACCAAACCTGGTACCAGATGACCGCGCTCCTGAAAGCCGGCAAACTCGATCTGCATCCCGTAATAACCGACCGCATCCCGATGAAAGATTTTTCCCAGGCGATGGAGCGTCTGAAGACGGGCGAGGCTAGTAAAATCTTGGTATATCCGAACGGCGTGCGGTAGCTTGTGTGGCGCGGGCGCTCTCGTCCGCGACTTCTGCAGCCTCGATGCATCGTGAGGATCTGAAGCGGAAACGGAGGTGACCCATGGCCCTTGATGCATTCGTACGCTGCACCTGCATTCGCGACGGCAAGGCCAAGCCGCACCCGTTTCCCGACCGGCTTACCTTCGACGGGTCCGGCGAACCGTCGCTGACCGGTGACCCGTCCGAAGAAGAGTGGGACGCGCACGATCAGTGGCTTGCGGACTCATGCGAGCACGAGGGATTTATCCTCTCATTCTTTTTGGGCAACATCACAAAGGTGGGGAATCTGCGAAGCTTCCTGCGCGCCCTGCAGGGAAAACCCGGACCACGATTTCCAATTTTGCTGGAAAAAGTTCTCTACGACGGCACGCACACCGGTGACTGGATTCCCATCAAGCAATCGCCGGCGCTGCTGAAAGAAGTCAATACCGTGCTCCATTCCAGCGACATCCTGGCCGATTCCGAGAAAGAATTTTTCAACAACATGAAGCTTCTCTGCGAGGCCAGCATTGCAACCGGGAATCCGATTATGTTTTAGCCCGTTTCTTCGATCCGTGTTGATCCGTGCAAATCCGTGGCAAAGAACTTTCGAGGTCCTATGACCCCTGCAACCCGCACCAACCCGCTCTCCTATCTCACCGGCCAGCTCAACGAACTCAAGGCCAAGGGCACGCACTTCAAGCTGCGCGTGCTGGAGGACGAGCAGGCGCCGGTCTGCACTTTCGACGGCAA
>PLKR01000361.1:0-3982 GCA_003140655.1 Acidobacteriaceae bacterium
GGAAGAAGCAAACGAAAAAGGCCACCCTCACGGGTGGCCTTTGACTTGATTTGTTTAGAGATCCCTACGGCATCACTCCCGCTGGCGCCTGCGGCACCGGCCCCGCCGTGGTAGCCGCGGCGGCTTCATTCAAAATCCGGTGGTGGATGGTGAACAGCGCCAGCTCCAGCCGGTCGGATACTCCGATCTTGTCATAAACGTTGCGCAGATAGTTCTTGATGACCTGCTCGGTCGTCCCCAGCTGCGTGGCAATCTCTTTGTTCTTGTAACCCTGCACGATCAGCGCCACGATGCGCAGCTCTTTCGCCGTCAGGCGATCGCGCACCCGCAGTCCCACCATATCGTTCTCGGTGAGTTCGCTCGGCACGGCAACGTCCTGAACCCAGGTCTCCCCGCGCGCCACCTTGCGCACGCAGTCCACCAGGGCCGCGCTGGTCACATTGCGGTAGACCACGCCATGCGCCCCGTTCGCCATGTGCCGCTGCGCGCTTTCGCCCGTGTCGGCCAGCATCACCACGCGGGTTTTGGCGCGGTTGGCTGACTGTATGATCGCGGCGAAATCGTTGTGAAAGCCCGCCGCCACAATCAGCACCGCGGCGCGGAATTTGTCCAGAGCCATGAACATCTGCTCTTGCGTCTGAGCCTGCGCCACAATGCGCATCTCGTCTTCCACCGCCAGCACTTTCGCGATCCCGGCGCGGAAGATTGCCTGGTTATCGGCCAGTATCAGTTTGAGCATGTTATCGGCGCTCCCAAAAGTTTCCTAAACACTCGCTCTGCATCAGCGCGAAATCATCAATTTTCCTAACTACTTCCTTACAAACTCGTACGAGTCAATGACGCAGGCCACACCCTTGCCGTCTGGGCTGGTCCCAGCGGGGTCGGAGCGCACTACGCGCCCCTTGCACTGAATCGTGACGTTCTCCCGCCCTCCGGTGACGTCGGGTGGAAGCGTGATCTCAAACTCCACCGGCGACCCAATCTCCATCGACGCGTCGGCGCGGATGTAAACCCCCGCCGCGCTTAGATTCCCTGTGAGCCCCTTGGTGTCGCCGCTGGCCTTCTCATCGTGAATCTTGATCGGCAATTCCAGCGGAAATCTTTTTCCGGTCCGTGCTTCGGACACAGTCCCTCCTCGTTCGTGGCTGATCTCAAAAAGCCGAGCCAACGCCTCCAAGAATACGCCACTGGCAGGCGGATCACCCACATTTGTTGCTTAGGGGCGGTTATATCACGGATGCAACCCGGATAAAAGCCTGATTCCGAGTTAGTTAAGGGTAGAACCTAGATTCCCCCTGGCCGCACTGAGTTAGGAATCCACTGAAACCTCTGTCATCCCGGCCGAGGCGGAGCGAAAACGAGCCGGGTGCCCCATTTCGCGCGTTCTTTGCGAGAAGTGGGGCTTTTCTCTTGTCCATGCGGCCGCTACGCCGCACGCACCACCCGCAGCCCAAGCACCTTCTCAAAGCAATCGAAATCACGATCCCGGTGCAGCAGTTCGTGCTTGGCCTGCAAACAAAAAGTGGCAATGAGGCAATCGATGGTCTTGTGAACGGTGTAGCCCCGCTGGCGCAAGTCGCGATAGTTCTGAGCGGCGGCAACGGCCAGGTCGCTTCCGCCCGTGTGAAAAACCTGAAACCGCAACAGGTCGGCTCTCACCCGCGCGAACGCGCTTTGCTCCCGAATACCTTGTAACACCTCGCAAAGGATGAGATCCGTCAGCCCGAACCGTTGCCGTTGCAGTTCCCGATCCAGCCAGCGCGTTTCCGGGTTCTCCGTGCCGCGCAGATAATCGATCCACACCGTCGTGTCGACGATGACCATAGCCCGGCCTAATCCCGAAACCGCGCCAGGCGCGACCGATTAAGGGCGCCCTCCCAAACTACTTTCCCCCGCAACCGCCGGATCGAGCCTTGAGCGTGCGTCTCCGCCAGCAATCGCAACCCTGCTTCCACGGCGGCCCTTTTGGTGGGCGCTCCGCTGCGCCGCATGGCCTGCTGCATCAAGCGGTCATCGATGTCAATGTTTGTGCGCAACGCATAACCTCTGATGTGTAAGTATCTCATATTTATGTGTATCGGACAAGCGGCGGAAATTGTATGTCCGTCTCCGACAAAAGACAGGTCTGCCCCAATTTCTCGCGTTCTTTGCGAAAAAGCCTGCCCTGAGCGGAGTCTAAGGGCGGGCCCTTCCTTTGCGAGTCCTAGTTTGTCAGCCTCCATTCCTCTTGACCCAGCTTTACACTGCAACCGAACTCCGCGTGGTACCGTCTGATGTAAGCTTCTTCTCTCAGGAGAGCTAACTCATGCCCGCTTCATTCCTCTCAAACGCGCAGCGTCGGCCGCGCCTTTTCATCCGCCACATAGCCGCGCTCATTCTGGCCTCAGCCACGGCCCTGACAGCCCAGCAGCCGCCGGCTCAGAAACCCACCAACCCAACTCCCGCCACCGCCGCCGGAGAAAAGACCGCCGCAGACAAGTCCGCACAAGAAAAGCCGCAGCCCAAGCCGGACGAATCCGCAACCGCATCGGCCGCTCTGCTGCAGATCAATAATGCCTTGGAAGGTCTCGCCGCCAAAGTGTCTCCCGCGGTAGTTCAGATTCAGGTAACCGGCTATGGTCCGCTGCACGAAGAGGAAAGGACGCAGACCGCTTTCATCGTGCGCCAGCGCGCTGTCGGCTCGGGGGTCATCGTCGATCCCAACGGCTACATCATGACCAACGCCCACGTCGTTGAAGGCGCGCAGCGCATCCGCGTAGCCTTGCCGCTGCCCGCCGACACCGGCCGCTCTGTGGCGGCTGGGAGACGCCGCATCCTCGAAGCCCGCCTGGTCGGCACCCACAAAGAGACTGATCTCGCCCTGCTCAAGATCGATGAGAAGGATCTTCCCACGCTGCCCCTGCTCCCGCAACTGCGTCCCCGCGTGGGTCAACTCGTCTTCGCCATCGGCAGTCCCGAGGGCCTGCAAAACTCGGTCACCATGGGGGTGGTTAGCGCCGTCGCTCGCCAGGCCGATCCCGACAAGCCGCTCACCTACATCCAGACCGATGCTCCCATCAACCCCGGCAACAGCGGCGGACCGCTGGTCGATATGAATGGATCGGTTCTCGGCATCAACACTTTCATCCTTTCGCAAGGCGGCGGCAGCGAAGGACTGGGCTTCGCCATCCCCGCCCGCATCGTGGATTTCGTCTATCACAGCCTGCGCCAGTACGGTCACGTTCATCGCGTTGAGATCGGCGCTACGGCCCAGGAAATCACACCCACTCTGGCTGACGGCCTAAAACTCGCTCAGCACTGGGGAGTCATCATCGCCGACGTCAAGCCCGACGGCCCCGCCGCCGCTGCCGGCCTNNCAGCTTTCTTCCGCCCTGTATCTTCACCGCCTCGATCAGGTGCTGAAGCTCGAAATCCTGCGCGGCGACCAGAAAAAAAATCTCTACATCCCCGCCATCGAGCATCGCGACCAGATGGATCAGCTCTTCGACTCCGCCGACCCACAGAAAAATCTCGTCCCGCGCCTCGGCGTTCTCGCCAGCGATATCACCGGCGACCTGCGCAATCAGATCGGTTCGCTGCGTATCGCCTCGGGTGTAATCGTGCTCGGTCGCGCCGCCGACCTCATTCTGCCCGACACCGGCCTCCAGACCGGCGACGTCATCCACGCCGTCAACACCACTCCCATCACTTCCATGGATACGCTGCAAGCCGCCGCGTCAAGCCTGAAGACCGGCGATCCCGTAGTCATCCAAGTCGAACGCTCGGACGGCCTGACCTACTTGAGTTTTGAGATGGAGTAGGAGCGCGGAGACGGGCGACTCGCGCGCCAGCGCGCCTTCGGCCGAACTTGCCGTAAAATACAGGTAAGGCGCCCGTAGCTCAACTGGATAGAGCATCTGCCTTCGGAGCAGAGGGTTGGGAGTTCGAGTCTCTCCGGGCGCACCAGAGTTTCCAACCTGGCGTCCTAGAACGCGCCTCCGCC
>PLKR01000361.1:4036-6571 GCA_003140655.1 Acidobacteriaceae bacterium
GTCGCCATCCCATGCATCGATGAAGAGAAGAAGATTGGATTGAAGCCCATCCCATAGCCATATCCGGGGCCTACATACCACGACGGCGGATCTTTCACGATGCCCGAGAAGGCCTGCGCCCAGTGGTGCTCGACGCCGAGCGCCATGGCGTAAGGAAGAAATTTTTCGAAAGTGTTGGGCGGCATTGTCTTGAGGCGCTCGGCGTCGACGCGATTCATGAACTCCTGGAATCCGAGGACGGCGGTGTGGATGCGGGAACCTTTTAGAGTCTTCGCAGTCATCACGCGGGCAAAGAGCCACCAGATCACGGCCGCGATTGCCAGGGACACGATGAGCATGGGAACCGAACTGAGAAAATCGACCCATCCCAGGAACTGGAGGATGGCGAACGGGACCAAGATGCAGACCGCGGCCCCGAAGCTGTAGCCGTTGGCCGACTCGGGATCGAGCGCGTAAATGCCTTTCTGCTTGAGCGCCGACATAATGTCTGTGCGAACCACGGGCACGGCTGTATAGAAGCGGTTTTTCAAGCTGGAGAGGCGCGTCTCGGGGGCGTCTCCCGCGAAAATGTTCTCCAGCATGACTTGCTCATGCGGAGCAAGGCCGCGCCAGTCTTGGCGCTTCTGCAACAGGTGGAAGACGTAATCTTTGTGATGGAAGACGAGGCCCTTGTCGTCGGTCTCTTCAATCTTGAGAAAACCGCGCACGGCAAGATCGACGATGGTCGATGTAATGTCGCGGGGATGTATCCGGTCGTCGAGCAGGGTTCCGCATTCCGCNNTCGGGATCGCGGCCTTTAAACCACCAGAGCGGAAGCATCACGGCGAGCGTGACCAGCGGCAGGAAAACCGCGGGGTTGCCGCCGATGAACCAGAAGAGTTTGGTCAGGCGCCCCGGCTCCGTGAGGATGCCTTTGGGGATGTAGACATCGATGGTGAGGCCGCCGCGCATGGGCAGAGGGTTGTTGGTTTCGAACTCAGCGTCAGAGCTGTTTACTTTCGCGGTTGCGCCGCGCTCGGTCGAGCCGTAGACGCCGGTGAAGGCTTGCGCGCGCAGGGATTCGCTGGCGGAAGCGGGGAAATGCACGCTGGCAGCGGCGCGATCGATGGGAACCGGCCAGTCGTTGCCCGTAACGCCCCAATAAAATTCGTCGTAGCCGTCGAAAAAGCGGGTGCCATTGCGCACGCGGTAGGCGATCTCCACGGTGCGCGTGGCATTGACGGCGTTGGGGATGTAGATCTTGAGATCGCGGTAAGCGCCGGAGGTGGAAGAGTCGTATTTGAGCTTGCGGCCGTTTTCGTCGCTGACGCTGGTGACATCGACGAAGAGCTGGTAGTTGGTGCCGTTCGGTCCGGGATATTCGATGGGGATGGTGCGGTGAATGCCGTGCCACTCGCCGACGAAGTTTAGGGTGATGGTTTCGTTGACCAGAGCGCTGCCNNCAGCAGGAGCGTTAAAGCGATGTCGTAGAGACGCAGCTTGCTATGTCTTGCCGGCGGCGCCTCCATCTTCGGCGGCGGATACGCTGCCGGCAGAGACGTTGCAAGCAACGTCTCTACGACAGAACCTGGTGCCGCTGGCTTTGTCTTTCCGTGTATCGCTCCAGTCATGGGATCAGAACTTCACGGCGACCGGTTCGCGGTCGGCGTCGGTGGTTTCGAAGAACTGGCGGGCCTGGAAGTTGAACATGCCAGCAATAATGTTCGTGGGGAATGACTGGATCTTCGTATTCAGGTCGCGCACCACTGCGTTGTAGTAGCGGCGCGAGTTCTGGATGGAGTCTTCCGTCTGGCTCAGCGATTCCTGCAGTTGAGTGAATTGTTCGGAGGCCTTCAGCTCGGGATAATTCTCGGCGACGGCGAACAGGCTCTTCAGCGCTCCGGTGAGCTGATTCTCGGCCACGGCCTTGCCTTCGGGCGTGGTAGCCTGCATGGCTTGGGAACGGAACTTGGCAATGTTTTCGAACGTGCCTTTTTCGTGCGAGGCATATCCCTTGACGGTCTCGACCAGGTTGGGGATAAGGTCGTGCCGCCGCTTGAGCTGCACGTCAATGTCGGACCAGGAAGAGTCGCACCGCACGCGCAACTGCACCAGGCTGTTGTACATGCCGATGAGCACGACGGCGATGACAACGAGGATTGCGAGCAAGATGATGCCGACCATGAGCGTCTCCTATTTGTCATTCCGAACAAGCATTCTTTGCGCAGTGAGAGCCTGGCCTGAGCGCAGCCGAAGGCAATCTGGGCGAGCGGCGCGAAGCGTCGCGTTTTTTGTGACGCAACAATTCGCGCGTTGGGCTCGCTTCCTTAGCGAGGGCTTGATCTCGGAATCTTAATCTTGAAACAATGGGACGGTAGCACAGAGGGGGCGTGGGTGCAAACGAACGCGCGCACGGGTATGTCAGTTTGTAGGGCTTGTAGGCGTGGACGCAAGAGGTTTCCTGCGTCTGCTAAATCATTAATCACGTCGCTCTCCGAGAAATGTCGGCACTCCAACGCAGCGACAAGCGGACCAAGCTCGTAGGATTCCCGTGGT
>PLKR01000595.1 GCA_003140655.1 Acidobacteriaceae bacterium
GAATCGCAGAGCGCTGGCACACGCGGTCAGCCCACGGCCCGCTGCAATTGATTACCCAGCCAGCGTCCACGCGCGCGTCCCGTCCCGTGATCTGGTCGCGCAGCAGCACGCCTCGGATGCGGCCATGTGCGACGTCAACCGCAAGCGCCTCTGTGTGGTTGCGGACGATGGCTCCAGCATCCACGGCCTCCATCAACCATTCCGCTACCAGCCGCTCCGGAAACTCGCATTGTGCATCTTCGTAGTTGAAGAACGACCAGCGATGCCCAGCGTCCAGAGCCCGCTCCAACCGCTTCAATTCCATTTCAGTGGCGTCCGAGTGCGGCGATTTTCCCGCCATACGCTGGTAGAGCCACAATCCGGCGCGCACTTTCAACGCACTGCGCTGGGTGGTCTCGTTCAAAAGCAGTAGAAAGTGCATGGGATGAACCAGGTGCGATCGTTCCCGCAGCAGATTTTCCCGCTCACGCAGCGATTCGCGTACCAGGCCCAACTCGCCGTGCTCCAGGTAGCGCAGTCCGCCGTGGATGATGCGCGTGGAACGGCTGGTTACTCCCGAGGCGAAATCATTCTGCTCGACCAACAGCGTGTGCTTGCCCGCGCGTGCGCATTGCCGCGCCACGGCTACGCCATTAATGCCCCCGCCAATCACCACCACTTGAAAGTGTTGGTCGTTCAGGGGCGCTCTTGGATTTGCTGCTAAAACCATTTTTTATCAATTAGATACGGAAGTTCGTAGAAGTAATTATAGAGCTATAAGCCTAGCTCGCCTACACTGCGACCTCTAGAGTGTGCACCGCGTCCCGCAGCGGCAGAAGGTAACCTTGGTACCGCAAAAAGATGACCAAACGCCCACCAACTATCAGCCACGAATCTACACGGATTCCCACAGATAAACCCAGGTCAGAATAAGAACCACAAAGAAGTATTCGTGAAAATCCGCGCAAATCCGTGGCCAAGGCTTTTCTCCACTCGTTGCCCGCACCGTGATGGGTCATTTAGAGTGGTTGCCAATGTCCACTACCGGCGAACGTTTCGAACGCGCAGTCGCCATCATGGAGCGCTTGCGGGCTCCGGGGGGCTGCCCCTGGGATCGCGAGCAGACCTTCGATTCCATCAAGCCTTATACGCTGGAAGAGACTTACGAGGTCATCGAGGCCATTGACAATCGCGACTGGGGCGAACTCCCCGGCGAGCTCGGCGACTTGCTGTTGCAGATCCTCTTCTATTCGGAAATGGCCAAGGAGCAGGGAAGTTTTTCGATTGACGACGTGCTCGACCGGCTCTCGCGCAAGCTTGTGGACCGGCATCCTCATGTATTCGGCGACACCAAGGCTGACACGTCGGCCGAGGTAAAACGCAACTGGGAGGCGCTGAAAGTCGAGGAACGAAAGAAACGGCTAAGTGAGAAGGACGCAGCCGACGGCAGCCTTGCCGGGAAGACTACGACCCGGTCACCGTCGATTCTGGCTGGAATCTCTTCGTCCATGCCCTCGTTGCTGGAGGCCCACAAACTCAGTTCGCGTGCGGCGCAGATCGGTTTCGACTGGCCTGACATGGAAGGTTTGTTCGAGAAACTCGGCGAGGAGACTCGCGAACTTCGCCAGCATTTGCAGGAGTTTCCTGCTCCCGGGCCGCGCCCCGAAGGCCGCGGCGTCGCCGGGTCGGGACGCCAGATTATTCCAGAAGATTTGCGGGCGCGGCTGGAAGAAGAAGTCGGCGATCTTTTCTTCGTGCTGGTCAACATTGCCCGCTATCTTGCGCTCGATCCCGAATCCGCGCTGCGCAAAACCAATCGCAAGTTCCGCCGCCGCTTTCAGTGGATGGAGCAGCGCCTGCACGAAAGCGGNNATCGTGAGTCCGGACGCCATCGTGATTCGCCACTGTGAAGGATTGGACGAGCTGCGAACCTGCGTTGCGCTGCAAAAAGAGATTTGGCACTTCAGCGACGCCGAACTGATCCCGCTACGCATGTTCGTTGTAGCCGAGAAGGTTGGCGGTCAGGTCATGGGCGCTTTTGATGGCAGCCAGATGGTTGGCTTCGCTCTTTCGGTGCCGGGCACACGGTCGNNGAACTCATCGAATGGACCTTCGATCCGCTCGAGATCAAGAACTCGTATCTAAATATCGAAAAGCTGGGAGCAATCTCCCGCCGCTACAACATCAATCAATATGGAATCACGTCGTCGCCGCTGCAGGGCGGGCTTCCCAGCGACCGGCTCATCGCCGAATGGTGGCTGAAGTCCAGGCGCGTGGAAACTTTGTTGGCAACGGGGAAGAATCTGGCGCGCAACCAACAGGCTGCCATTGAAGTTCCCGCGCAGATTTACGAATGGAAGGGCGCCGCGGAAACGCGAGGCAAGGCGCAGCAGGTGCAGGAACGCAACCGCGAGCAATTTCTCCGGGCTTTCGAAGGGGGACTTGCCGTGCTGGGTTATGAGCGGGATTCGGCGGGCAACGGCAAGTTCCTGCTGGGCGACTGGGATGAGGAGTGGTCGTACGCATCGAAAGACTGATTCACCACGGAGACACGGAGGCACGGAGAACTTCTTAAACAAGAACATCACGATCGCTAGAGATTTGTTTTTCTCCGAGTCTCCGTGCCTCCGTGGTAGATTCTAAAGCCTTCCTGAAAAGATGAAGATTGAAGCCATCACGCTCCGCGAGATTCACATGCCGCTCGTCCATTTCTTCGAGACGAGTTTCGGACGCACGTACAGCCGCCGCATCCTGCTGCTCACCGCACATTGCGACGGGGTCAACGGCTGGGGTGAATGCGTAGCCGGCGAAGATCCCTTCTACAGCAGCGAGTGGACCGAGAGCGCGTCGCTCACCATCACTCGCCATCTTGCCCCTGCCGCCCTTGGGCGTAACCTCGAATCGGCGCGCGAATGTGCGGCTCTTTTCTCCAAGGTGCGCGGCCACCGCATGGCGAAGGCCGCCCTCGAAAACGCATTGTGGGATGCCGAGGCGAAACAGAAAAGCGTTCCCCTATGGAAACTGCTGGGCGGCACACGGACTGAAATCTCTTGCGGAGTCTCGATCGGCATTCAGGATTCGGTGGAGCAGTTACTGGATAAAATCGAGATCGAACTGGCCGCTGGATACCGCCGGATCAAGGTCAAAGTGAAACCGGGGTGGGACGTGAACGTGCTGGAGAAAATCCGCTCGCGCTGGGCCGACATCACGCTGAGCTGCGACGCCAACTCTGCCTACACGCTCGACCAGGTGGAACATTTGCGAACCTTCGATCAGTTCAACCTGCTGATGATCGAGCAGCCGCTCTGGGATGACGACATCTACTACCACGCCCGCCTGCAAAAAGAACTGCGCACCGCCATTTGCCTCGACGAGTCGATCGTCAGCGCGCGCACCGCAGCCATTGCGGTCGAGACCGGCGCATGCCGCATCATCAACATAAAAGTCGGCCGCGTTGGCGGNNGTCTGGTGCGGCGGCATGCTTGAATCGGGCATTGGCCGCGCTCACAATATCGCTCTCTCCACGCTCGAGAATTTCAGCCTGCCCGGAGACGTCTCGGCCTCCAAACGCTACTGGAAAGAAGACATCATCGATCCGGAGGTGCAGGTTTCACCGCAAGGAATGATCGCGATCAGCGACCAGCCTGGGACTGGCTATCGCGTTAAAGAGGATCTCATCGAAAAGCTGACAGTAAGGAAGGAAACGCTGCGCGCGTGATGCTGGAGGCCATCCCACGAAAAGTAGCTGGCGTCGCCTGATTGCAGCAACTATCCGCATCCCGCTTGTTATACTGACTCTGAAATTCCGGTTGGAGGTGTTCTTTGCGAATCCACGTTTTGCGGATTTTGGCGTTCTTGCTGGTGTGTGTGGCGGCAGTCCCCTGCGGGGCACAGGACAAGGTGACGATCCTCTATGACGCGTTCGGGGAATCGAAGGAACTGACGAAGGATTGGGGTTATTCCGCTTTGGTGGAGCACAACGGAAAGCGAATTCTGTTCGACACGGGGAATGATGCCGCAATTTTTGAACACAACGTGAAGGCTTTGGGCGTGGACCTGACGAAACTGGATTTTGTGGTGATCTCGCACCGGCACGCAGACCACACGACGGGGTTGAGATATGTGCTGAAGGTGAATCCGAACGTTACGGTCTATGTGCCCGCGGATGGCGGGAATGGATTTGGGGGACTGCTTCTTCCGAAGACGTTTTTGCGGGCAGATGAGACCTTGCCGGCGAAGATGCGGTATTTCGGGGGAGCGGATCCGGAACACTTCACATGGGGCAAGCTGTATGACACGGGAAATTTTGTAGCGGTGAATCAATTGACGGAAGTTTCGCCGGGAATTTTTCTGGTGCGAACAGTTTCACAGAAGAAAGGGACGCTGGAGCTGCCGGAATTGACGCTGGCGATCAAGAGACCGAACGGATTGCTGCTCGTGGATGGGTGCTCGCACGCGGGGATTGAAGCGATTTTGGAAGCGGCAAGCGCGGTGGATCCGAGGACGGAGATTGTGTTTGGGGGATTGCACCTGGTGACGACGCCGGTGGAAGAGATTGATGTGCTGGTGGAGAATCTGAAGACGAAGTGGAAGGTGCAGAGGATTGCGCCGGGACATTGCACAGGTGAGCCGGCGTTTGCGCGACTGAAGAAGGCGTACGGGGAGAACTATTTGTACGCGGGTTTGGGAACCAAGTTGGAGCAGTAAGAGTGGCGCTGCGGTGGTTGACGAAAAATCGCCAATTACGCTCATTGACCGGTTTTAGTTCCTAGTGCGACTTCGGGTCCG
>PLKR01000633.1 GCA_003140655.1 Acidobacteriaceae bacterium
AAATGCGGTCCGGTCATCGCATCAACGATTAATGTATATCGAGAGAAAGCCACGGCTGCTGGTCCCACCAAATCGGCAGGCCATCCTTGCATTGAATCACAGCCAGATGGAGTTGCGCATCCTTGGTCGACTCCACGAAGTCCAACGACAATGCGTAACTGCCTCGGCGCAGCGGCGCTAGGTATGATTGCGTGCGCCGGCCCCGATCGCCTTTGGCTGTAATCAGGTTCGCGACGCCGAGATGAAGTTGTGCTTCATCGGCTTTTACAACGAAAACGAAATACCCCTCTTCGAGAACATCTAGGCGGCGATACACGTGGCCCGCAACGCGCGGAACACTGAAACTGCTGAGCGAGAGCTCCTGGGGAACAGTACCGGTCGCCAAAGCCGCAGTTTCATCCACCTTCGGTTGCGCAACAGATCGATAGATAGTGTAGTGCCACCCGGTGTCCATCGTTTGGCTAGGTTCACTGGTGCCAGGCAGGAAGGCCTGCCCAAACTTGAGATGCAATGGAACCGCCTGGTTGAACTGCCCGCGCAGGGAAAGAAGCTCTAGTCTCATCTGTCTAGGGTCACCGACCATGATTCCTGTGCCATCGTCCTGGCGCGAGGTTTCCGTCGGCTCTGAGCCATCGGTCGTATAGTTTATGTGGAGACGCCCATTGGTCGTGACGGTCGTGACAACACGAAATGGTCGTCCTTTGATCATCACCCCGTCGGTGGGGTGGATTTCGAGCGGATCCTGGGTGTAGCCACCATAGGCATATTTTAAACCGTCGTACGTCCCCTTTAGTTTGAGAGAATCATGGCTTTCGTCATCGTAGGAGATTAACCTCCAATGCAGCGCTGGTTTGGCGTTTGAGCGAAGGGCCCTCTCAGTCTGGTCCAAAGCCATCTCCTTGAATCCGGCCCCGCTTCTACCTGCTATGAAGATTGCCTTCCCAGTGGTCGGCCATCCGGCAATCTTGCCGGAAAGCACGGTGTTCATCGAGCCGTTATCCCACCCCAGGGCGGGATCTAAGGCTAGATAACCGTCGAAGAGTTGCGGATCGTTAGCCAGCACGTACATGAGAAACAAACCTCCGAAGGAATGTCCGTGTATCAGGTTCGTACCATTGGTTGGATAGTTCCGGTCCACATACGGGACGAGTTCAGTTCTTATGAACTTCAGAAACGCAGCTGCGCCATCTGGCTGAACCGCTGCTGACGACGCACGTGGAATAAAGTCACGCTCGCGAGTATTATTGCCCTGTGCATCGATATAGTTGGGTACGCTGACAACAATCACGGGAGGCNNGGCTGGGTTTTTCGCTGCCTCTTCAGGAAGGTAGACTGCGATCGCGCGTTCCTCGCGCAAAACGGTCGACTTCACTATATTGTTCCTTGCAGGGAGAAGCTCCGCGCGAGCACGCAGGGACAAAGACAGCAAAAGGCTGAAGACACAAAATCCAATGTACCGTTGTGCGCGTAACGCGAAGCGGGTGCTGGTGAAGCGATTAGGTTCATCGTACATACCTTCTAACCCAAGTTCGGCTCGGAAAGTTGCAGCCGTTCCTAAACTTTTTTTGCTAGCTATGCAAAGTTCCGAAGGCGCAACAGATTCTCCCAGCCTGCGGGAGGAGTGATAATAGTCCGTGCTCGAGTGAATGCTCTGTTATTCTGAAACGGTGCCATGGGAGTTGTGGTTCTCGTAATACATTAGTAGGACGTTTTTTAGGAGTTCCCAACCTGCAGCAGCGACGATCTGTGGACAATCCTTCGCTCCTTGTAACTTTTTGTAGACCCCATGTGTTATGGCTTAANNTGCCTCCTCCCATTGAATCGAGTCAATCTCCCAACATGAGACCTTCCGCGTTTGCGAATCAAATGGACCGTTCCACCAGGCGCGATTTTCTAGCTAGCTTTGCGAGTCTGGGTCTATTGAGCCTTCCCTGGGCCAGTCCGGTAGAAGCCCTAGGCAGCAACGCTGACTTGGGCAAAGGCGGCACGTTGGAGCTTCGCCACAGGCTCGAGCAGGTTCTCGGCACAATGCCGACCCGGCCGGGACATTCCTTTAGTACGCTCGAGTCGGTCCGTCTGCCAGAAGGCTGGCGCCATAAAATCGAGTTCCTATCGGAACCGGCAGACGCGCTTTTCGCAACCCCTCCTGATTTCATCCGCGCGTATCTATTTGGTGAGGTCCCCGCATTGACGAATTATCCGTCGGTCTCTGCGTAAGATGCCCATCACCTTTGCGGTACGCGCTTTGCTATTCGAACCGAGCCCAACGGTAACAACGGCTCTGAAACCAGAGAATGCCCGGATTCGCTGCATTCCTCGCTTAAATTCCCAAATACTTCTCTAGGTCCGGCCGTAGAGCAGGGAATGAGTTTTTCAGTATTTGCGACTCCACTTTGTATCCATCGTCTCCGTTTGTGAAGATCACGATACCCCGCTTACTTTTCGGAAGCAGCAATACAACAGTTTGAACGCCATCGTCAGAGCCCGAATGCGTCAGTGCGTATTCACCATTGGGCATATTATCGATCACTTGCCAGCCCAACCCCATACCAGTAGAGCCGTGCTCCGGCTTGGAGTCGAAGTGGGATTGAATTTTGATCATTTGCTTATATAGATCCGGTGTCAAACCTGCGCCGTTGATGACAGAAACACCGAATTTGCAATAGTCGCCCACAGTCGTGACTAACCAGTCCGCCGCACAGATGTCCGTTGATTTGGATTTTGCGATTATTAGACCCTTATTGTCATGAGGGTCGGCAAATCGCGCTTCATTAAGCTTAGAACTCCAAGCATACTGTGTATCTTTCATTCCGATAGGCCCGAACACGACCCTCTCCGCAATCTCTTCTAGAGATTGACCAAATTTATTTTCCACAGCTCTGCGAAGATATTCATAGCCCTCACCGGAATATCCCATTTTGGTTCCCGGTTCGAAATGAAAGCTGAGTTTCTTTGACGAATCATTCCAACGCCAATTGGGAAATCCGGACTGGTGGCTTAGCAGTATTCTGGCAGTCAATTTTTCGACCCAAGGATTTCCTCTTAAATCGGGATCGATCCAATACTTGGATAAAGGCTCATCGAGATTCAACTCCCCCTTATTGACAAGTTCGAGAACGGTTAGCGCAGTTATAGGTTTTGTTAGGGACGCAACATTCCAGATCGCCTCAGCAGGAGCCGGAACGCCTTGTCGTAGCTCTCCATAAACATTTATTGATTTGATGCGGCCGTCTTCGATAACGCCAATGCCCACAGCGGGGACATGGTTTGCATTCAGCCAGATGTCGATCGATTCGGGTGCGCACGGGGAGACTGTGGTGTCAGTGTCCGCGTAAACGTGGGAGCAAATGGCGATTGCTATAGTGGCATTGAGAAATTTCAGGATTCTAGTCATGGTTTTCGATTATACTTCGATTTAGCTCCCCTCATTCGGCACGCAGGGCGACCAGAGGGTCGACCATTGTGGCGCGGCGTGCGGGCAGGAAGCAGGCAACACTGACAACAAGGGTGATGGCGGCCGCGACCGCGGCGTAGGCAAGAGGATCGTTGGGTTCGACGCCGTAAAGTAGGGAAGACATGAACCGAATGAGGATCAGCGAGAGGACGAAGCCTGCGCCAAGACCTAAGGCGGCTAGCTTCGCTCCCTCCATCAGGACCAGACGAAGCACATCCATCTTCTGCGCGCCAAGGGCAAGCCGGACGCCAAATTCTCTGGTGCGCTGCGCGACGGCATAGGCCATAATGCCGTAGAGACCGATCGTGGCCAGAAGAAGGGCGGAGGACGCGAAGATCCCCGCCATCAGCGCCGGGGACCTGCGCGTTGAAAGGCTGTCGCTGATCAAGTACTGCATCGAGTGAAGGTTCGTGAGGGGCACGTCCGAATCCGCGGCGCGCACCGCGCTGACCAGCAAGTTTGCGACGCCTTCGGGTGCGAGGCTTGTCCGG
>PLKR01000121.1 GCA_003140655.1 Acidobacteriaceae bacterium
GACAACCCTCGCAACCTTGCTTGGAGGGGCCCCCCTTTATGTTCAGTGTGGTTTTCCAGTGCGGCGTTTTCTCCCATGCGTTATAGATTTCCTCGTGACAGGTTTTGCAGGTCTCCGCCCCCACGTATTTGGAGGCTCCGGAAGAAGGAGCGCTGGGTGCGGGTGCGACGGCGGATTGAGCGCTACTGGATTGGCCACTCTTGTCGGCGACCTGGTGCCCAGCCTGGCCTAAAGCAGAGGCGACGACGAAAAGATATAAGACCGCGAACGGAAGCGCGCGAGAGGCCTTAGAGTTTGACGTCATTTGGATATTTTGCCTGAAGGTAGACAATTACCCGATTCGCAATTCCGTGACTGTTCAATATTGCTCACTCTTAAAAAGTCCCAAAGAGAGACAGCCTTGTAGTACACATTGATGTCCGGCTGCCGATACATGCATACAGCAGGGCGAAGGAATGAACCTCAAACTTCCACTGTGCCACCCTACGGCTCGAGGTTGAGCAGCATCGCAGGAGCTGAAGCTCTGGAGGCTTGAAGAGCATCTCAACATTCGCCGATAATCTGTCCTTGACTGGCAGCTTTGCCGCGACGATGTTGAGGGCTGAGGAACTTTTATGGGTTCGACCGAGACTGGTCTGGTGGGACCGCCGAACGAAGAGAAACAGACATCCCCAGAGAAATACGGCCTGGACGCAATGTTCGCTCCAGGCTCGGTGGCCGTCATCGGCGCGACCGGTCGTCCCAGCACTGTCGGCCGGACCGTTCTGGAGAACCTGCTGCGTGGCACCTATCAAGGAAAAGTGTATGCCGTTAACGCGAAGCATCAGGAGGTACTGGGGCTCAAAGCCTACAAGAGCATTCGCGACATTCCCCAACGGGTGGACTTAGCTGTAGTTGCCACCCCGGCAGTGACGGTCCCGCAGCTCATTGGAGAGTGCGTAGATGCCGGCACCAGGTCCGCGGTGGTGATTTCTGCTGGGTTCAAGGAGCGCGGCGCGGAAGGCGCTGCACTTGAACATCAGATTCAAGAGCAGTTGCGGCGCAGTTCCATGCGCTTGATTGGCCCGAACTGCCTGGGCATCATGAACCCGGCGATCGGGTTGAATGCCACCTTCGCCAAAGATGCGCCCAAGGCCGGCAACGTTGCTTTCCTAAGCCAGAGCGGGGCGCTCCTGACGGCAATTCTTGACTGGAGCCACCGCGAAGAAGTGGGTTTCAGCGCAATCGTTTCGACTGGTTCGATGCTGGATGTTGGGTGGGGCGATCTTATCTACCACTTTGGCGACGATCCGCACACCAAGAGCATCCTGCTCTACATGGAATCGGTGGGAGATGCGCGGTCGTTTCTGTCCGCAGCTCGCGAAGTCGCGCTCACCAAGCCGATCATCGCGATCAAAGCCGGCCGCTCGGAAGCGGCCTCACGCGCCGCTGCCTCGCATACCGGGGCGCTCACGGGCAGCGACGAAGTGCTGGATGCGGCCTTCCGCCGGTCAGGAGTTTTGCGGGTACACAGCATCGCGGACCTCTTCTACATGGCGGAAGTGCTGGGAAGGCAACCCCGCCCCAAGGGACCTCGGCTTACGATTCTCACCAACGCTGGCGGACCGGCAGTCCTGGCCACCGACTCGCTGGTGGCCAACGGCGGAGAGCTGGCTGAGCTTTCCCCCGAGAGCCTGAACCGCCTGAATGAGTTCCTTCCAGCCCATTGGAGTCATAACAATCCTATTGACATTCTCGGCGATGCTGACTCTGAGCGCTACGCTCGCGCGCTCGAAATCGCCTCCCACGATCCAAACAGTGATGGGCTACTGGTCATCCTGGCCCCGCAGGGGATGACCGATCCCGCTCAGATTGCGGAACGTTTGAAGCCTTATGCCAAAGAATATGGCAAGCCCGTGCTTGCCAGTTGGATGGGAGGGAACAGCGTTGCTGCCGGCGAAGCTGTTCTGAATTCGGCGGACATTCCCACATTTGCTTATCCCGATACCGCGGCGCGGGCCTTCACCTACATGTGGCGATACTCCTACAACCTGCGCGGACTATACGAAACTCCCACACTCACTGAACACTCTGAATTGGAGATCGCATCCAGCAACCAGGTCGGGCAAATCATTCAGAATGCGAGGGCCCACGGCCGCGTCCTGCTTACGGAGCTTGAATCGAAGCAGTTGTTATCGCTTTACGGAATCCCCACGGTTGAAACGCGCGTAGCGGCCAGCGAAGACAAGGCGGCCAGGCTTGCTGCGGAAATTGGCTTTCCGGTTGTACTAAAAGTCTTTTCCGAAACCATCACGCACAAGACGGATGTTGGCGGAGTTAAGCTGAACTTGGAAGATGAAGCGGCGGTCCGCTCTGCCTATCGCGCCATCAAGTCTTCGGTGGCGGAGAAAGCTGGCCCGGATCGATTCTCAGGCGTCACTGTGCAGCCGATGGTGAAGCTCTATGGCTACGAATTAATCCTGGGGAGCAGTGTCGATCCGCAGTTTGGACCGGTAATCTTGTTCGGCTCCGGTGGCCAGCTTGTCGAAGTGTATCGAGACCGCGCCTTGGCCCTTCCACCATTGAACACGACGCTGGCGCAAAGAATGATGGAGCAAACACGAATCTTCAATGCGCTTAAGGGAGTCCGGGGACGCAAGCCGGTCAATATGGCGGCCCTGGAGCACATCTTAGTCCGCTTCAGTCAGCTCGTGGTCGAACAGCGGTGGATTGCGGAAATTGACATCAATCCTCTGCTGGCTTCACCGGAGCGCCTGCTGGCCCTCGATGCCAGAATCGTGTTGCACGGTCCCGCCGTGACACTCGACCAGTTGCCCAAGCCCGCCATCCGTCCCTATCCCTCGCAATACGTCGCGCCCTGGACGATGAAGGATGGGAATCAGGTGACCATCCGCCCGATCCGCCCCGAAGACGAGCCGCTGATGGTGAAGTTTCACGAAACGCTCTCCGATCGCAGCGTCTATTTGCGCTACTTCTGCTCTCTCAGCCTGAGTAGGCGCGTGGCGCATGAGCGACTGTTGCGCATCTGTTTCGGTGACTACGACCGCGAAATGGCGCTGGTCGCCGAGCGCACCGATCCCGGCACGGGAGAGCGCCGGATCATCGCTGTCGGGCGTATGAACAAACTTCATGCCGGAAATGAAGCGGAAGTCGCTGTGCTGGTTTCAGACCAGTATCAGAAACTTGGTCTGGGGAATGAACTGCTTCGTCGTGTGATTCAGATCGCCCGAGATGAAAAGTTAAGCCGCGTGTCCGCGGAAATGTTGACGGACAACGTAGCCATGCAGATCATCACAAAACACCTTGGCTTTCGTCTTCGCGCGAGGGAGGATCTAACTTCGGTCCGGGCCTTCCTGGACCTCTAG
>PLKR01000437.1:0-874 GCA_003140655.1 Acidobacteriaceae bacterium
CGCATACCAGCGGCGGAGAAGCGGCCCATGGCCTGCTTCATCACCGTGCCCATGTCTTTCATGGTGGGCGCACCCATCTCGGCGATCACGGCTCTCACTCCGGCGACCACTTCGGCCTCACCGGTCGCTTTGGGCAAATAGGTTTCGATCAGCACGATCTCGGCGGCTTCTTTGTCGGCCATTTCCTGTCGTCCGCCCTTGGTGAATTGCTCGACGGATTCTTTGCGCTGCTTGATCAGCGTGGTCAGCACGGCCTGCGACTCTTTGTCATCGAGCGGCGCCATCTTCTCGATCTGGCGATTCTGGAGCGCGCTCTTCACCATGCGCAGTGTGGAAAGCCGCTGCTCCTCGCGCGCCTTCATAGCGGCGGTGATGTCTTTCTGGATTTGTTCGACGAGGCTCATGAGGGAATTATAGACGCTGGGACTATAGACACTGGAGAAGCCGACGCTGCGTGGTGACAGAGCATCACGGCACGAGGCTCGCGGTTCCAGTAGACTTGTAAACTATTCCAATCGTAAGGGTCTTCAGCGATGCTGCACAAGAACCGTCTTTTTACTCCCGGGCCGACGCCGCTGCTGCCGGCGGCACAAACGGCTATGGCTTCATTTACGGCGCACCACCGCACTGCCGATTTCAGGGCGCTGTTCCAACGCGTGCTCGCGGACATGAAGGAATTCATCGGCACGCAAAACGACGTTCTGGTGCTGGCTTGCTCGGGTACGGGCGTGATGGAGGCGTCGGTATCAAACCTGACGTCGCCCGGCGACAAAGTTCTGGTTCTCACTGCCGGCAAGTTCGGCGAGCGCTGGACGGGGCTGGCCAAGGCGTTCGGGTGCAACGTGGACGTGCTGACCGCGCCTTACGGAGAAAC
>PLKR01000437.1:916-1332 GCA_003140655.1 Acidobacteriaceae bacterium
GGCTTGGGCACGACTCACCTTGACGTGGATGGATGGGGAGTTGATGTGATTATCGGCGGGTCGCAGAAGGCGCTTATGATTCCTCCCGGCCTCGCGTATTGCGCCGTGAGCGAGCGTGCGTGGCGGCGGATGGACACGGCTACTTCTCCGCGCTTCTACTTCGACTTACGCAAGGAACGCAAGTCCGCGGCCAAAGGTGAATCCGCGTATACGCCGGCGACCTCGCTGTTTGCAGCCCTTGGAGCTGCGTTGGAGTTTATCCGTGGAATGGGGAATGGCGACGTGGCCAAGGGACGCGAAGCGCTGGTCGACAATGCCGAACTCTGCGCAGCGATGACGCGGGCAGGCGCCCAGGCCGTGGGATTGAAGCTCTATGCCACTTCGCCTGCGGCCGCACTCACCGCGATCTGCTCGCC
>PLKR01000437.1:1349-6105 GCA_003140655.1 Acidobacteriaceae bacterium
ATTCTGGGCGCGCTCGAGCACGTTCTCGCCCGCGCAACCGGAAAAGCCGTCGAGTATGGCTCGGCGGTGCGTGCGGCGCAGGAAGTGTACGCGCGCGCCCTGTCCAACAAACGGCAACTGGTAGGAGCTTGAGGACCGCGTGAAACGGTCCTCATCCTAGTTGACGGTAAAGGTCATCGGACCCGAAGTCTCCGCCAGCGTGCCGCCGCCGCCGTATGGGCCCGTGCCGGCGACAGCGGGGTCGGTTACGGTAACCGGAACCGTTCCAGCGTTCGCGATGTCCGCGGCGGCGATCGTCGCGGTAAGCTGGGTCGCGCTCACCTGGTTGGTGGTTTGGGCCACGCCACCGAAGTTTATGACCGCCGTCGCCGAATAGTTGGTGCCGGTGACGGTTAAAACGAATGCCGCATCGCCGTGCGTGGTGCTGCCGGGAGCGAGCGTGGCTATGGTGGGCATGGTTCCGGCTGTTGGAGGGGCGGCAGTCTGGGACGAGCCATAACCGCCGCACGCCAGCGTGAAGGCGCTCAAAGCGATTAGCAATGCAATTGCCAGGTGTTTCATGATGATTTCTCCATGGGGCAGTGGCCCATGGGAGAAGTCTACGAATGAAAAGAAACCGCTGTGTCAGCAGCGTGTCAAATGCATGTCAAGAGTTTGTCGGACGAGATGGTTTCCGGAAATAGAGGGATGAGCGCAGCAGTGAAAATCGTCATAGCGGAAAAGATCTCTGCCTCAGCGGTGGAGCAGTTAAGAGAACCGGGCTGGATTGTGCTCACCTCTGACCAGCTTGAGGGCAAACTGGCGGAGCAACTGGAGTCGGCCGACGCGCTGATCGTGCGCTCGGCGGTGCAGGCAGACGCGGCGCTGCTCGCGCATGCCAAAAAGCTGCGCGTCATTGGTAGAGCCGGCGTTGGAGTGGACAATATCGATCTGGACGCAGCCACGCGCCAGGGCATTGCGGTAATGAACACGCCCGGGGCAAATGCCGTGGCTGTGGCCGAACACACACTGGGCATGTTGCTGGCCATGGCTCGCCATCTCTGCCGCGCCGACGCGCTCATGCACGCCGGCCGGTGGGAAAAGAAATTATTGCAAGGTACGGAACTGCGGGACAAGACGCTGGGAATCGCCGGCCTCGGCCGCATCGGGATGGAAGTAGCGCGGCGGGCGCGCGCCTTCGGAATGGAGTTGGTGGCGCATGATCCGTTCGTTTCCGCCGGCGTGGCCAAGGAACAAGGGATCCGCTTGGCGAGCCTGGACGAACTCTACGCGGCGGCCGACTACATAACTTTGCACGTGGGCCTCACGCCGCAGACCACGGGCATGATTAACGAGGCCGCGATCAAGAAGATGAAAAAAGGTGTTCGCCTGGTAAATTGTGCGCGCGGAGAACTGGTGCACGAGGCCGATTTGGCGCAGGCGCTGAAACAAGGTCACGTTGCCTCCGCGGCACTCGACGTTTTCAACGAAGAGCCCTTGAAGAACTCGCCGCTCCAGACCATGGAGAACGTGATTCTCACGCCTCACATCGGCGGGCAGACTTTCGAGGCGCAGGAAGCCGTCGGCGTGCAGATTGCGCAGCAGGTCCGGGAATACTTGAAGCATGGCGTCATGCAGAATGCGGTCAACGTGCCTTCGGTTTCGGCGGAAGAGTATGCCGAGATGCAGCCCTACATCGTCTTAGCGGAGCGCATGGGAGCGTTTCTGGCGCAGATTTCCGAAGGTTCGATCGAAGAAATCTCGCTGCGCTACAGCGGCCATATTGCGGAGTGGAAGACGGAACTGATTCGCAACGCGGCGATCAAAGGCATCCTCAACCAGGCGCTTGAGGAGAAAGCCAACCTGGTGAACGCTGCGTCCCTGGCGGACCTTCGCGGCCTCCGCGTTCACGAGGCGCATAAGGCGAAAGCCTCAACCGGCGGCGCCGGGAGCGTGCTCTCCGTCTTTCTGAAGAGTTCGACGGAGGAGCACATGGTGAAAGGCGCCGTTCTGCACGGGACCGCGCCACGGCTGCTGCACATCGATGACATCGACATCGAAGCTCCGCTCGGACGCGACCTGATCTACTTGCGGAACCGCGACGTGCCGGGCGTGATCGGCAAGGTGGGCACGATTCTGGGCGAAGGCGAGATCAACATCGCCGACTTCTCGCTGGGGCGGCGCAGTGCCGAAATATCCGCGCACACGCGCGAGGCGATCGCCGTAGTCCACGTCGACGGGCCCGTTCCGGACGAAGTGCTGAAGCAACTGGAGAAGATTCCTGCAGTGCGGCAGGCGAAAGCGGTGCGGCTATTTTGACGATTGCCAAGTCCCGATTGCCGATGAGCTGGGCGGTATTTGGAACTACGAGCTTTGTTCGTCCCGCCGCAGCTTGCGGCTCTCCGCCAGTAGAGCCATCGAGTGCATCAGATTCTGCAGCGTGACAATGCCCACCAGCCGTTGATCCTCGACTACCGGAATGATGCTGAGATTGCGCGACGTGAGCTTGCGGAAGGCGGAAGCCAGCGACTCCTGCCGCGCTGAGACCTCGAAGAGTTTGTTCATTACGGCCTGCACATAGCCGTTGCCTTCCATGCGCAGCGCCTCCAAAATGCGCTGCCGCGAGATCACGCCCACCATGTCGCTGCCCCGGACCACCGGAAAATCATCTTGCAGGGAATGCACTGCCTTATCCAGGGCGTCCTCGAGCGTGTCCGCGGGTGAGAGGGTCGCGAAGTCGGTAAGCATCACCTCTTCCAGGCGCACATTGTCCAACACCGACTGGAAGATGACAGCCCGTTCCTCAAGTTGCGCCGCGGAAAAGATAATGACGCCCACCATGGTGAGCCATGTATCGCTGAACAAACCGGCAACCATCAGAATCATCGCCAGGGCGTGGCTGATGGAGACGGCGCGGCGGGTGGCAGCGGCGGAATCAAGGCTGCGCGCGAAAAAGGCCCGCAGAATGCGGCCCCCATCGAGAGGATATGCCGGCAGGAGGTTCAAACCAGCCAGATAAATGTTGGCCCATACCAGGCTGCGCGGCAGGTTGCTCGGCTGCAAGAAAGGCCACTCCCGCAGATGTGCCCCCACGCCAGCGAGCAGGATCACTCCGGCCGCGACCAGGGCGAACCCAAGATTCACCAGCGGCCCGGTGAGCGCGATGCGGACTTCGCGCTTCCAGACCGCCTCAGCGGACGCCGGCTTTTCCGCACGCGATTCATCAAAGACAGTTACGCCGCTGAGTGGCAGAAGAATGACNNGCCAGCACGATTCCAACCAACGCCAGGTCCCGCGGCCCGTTAGCCGAGCCGTGCGAGTTGTATTCCGTCCAGAAAACAAACAACGGCAGGATCACGAACGTCAGGTGAAGGCGAACCTCCACGCCGAACAAACGTCCGACGTGAATGGACCAGCTTCTCATATCCCTTGTTACGGCGGCTCGGCTGCTACGGATTCGGCTGCTACAGTTATTTTACATGGTCCGCTATATTGGCTCCGGCACTCGAAGGGACAAGCCATGCGTGTGATCGCGGGCAAATACCGGGGGCGTCCTCTGCGCTCGTTGCGCGGGATGGATATCCGTCCCACTTCTGACCGGTTGCGCGAGACGCTGTTCAACGTGCTCACCGCCGGCAATCCTGAGGCGCTCGAGGGCAGTGTGTGGTTGGATCTGTTCGCCGGCACGGGCGCGGTGGGGATTGAAGCGCTCAGCCGCGGAGCCAGGCAGGTCTACTTCGCCGAGACCTCGGCGGCGGCGGCGAAGTTGATTGAGCAGAACCTGCAGAGCCTGGGAATCGCGCAGGGATACAGAATTCTGCGGGATGATCTTTCCGGAGTCCTGTGGCGCCTGCAGCGGGAGCATGTCGCTGCCGACGTAGTGTTCCTCGATCCGCCTTACCGGATGCGGCATGCCTATGAAGAAACCCTTACCTCGCTGGCTGATTCGTCGTTGGTGTGGGCCATGTCAGTGGTGATTGCGGAGCATGAAAAAAAGTTCGATCCGGGCAAGGAATTCGGATCTTTGCTGAGAGTTCGCAAACTGACCCAGGGAAACACAGCCCTCAGTTTTTACCGCATCGGCGGGCAACCAGACTTGAATGCTTGACTTTGAATGCTCGAAGAACCCGAGCTACCGCTGGCATGCGAGGCCTTGCGCCTACATGAGCAATTCGCCGCTGCGGCGCACGATCGGGTGCTGCATTTCCTGCAAATCGTTCTTCACCATGTTGAGACCGTAAACGCAGCCTTCGAACTCGCGCGAAAGGTGAGCAAACAGCGGCGCCACTTTGGCGTATTCGAAGTGCTCGAACTTCGACACGATGTAATAGCTTTCCTTCCCCGCCTTCATCCATTCCACAAAATTCTCCAGGCGATGGCGGCGCAGCCGGAGGTGATTGATGCTTTCGGGGAACATTCCGGTGAAGAACAGCGCGTAATCGCCAATGTGCTTGCGCACCTGGCGTTCCCGGTCAAACGAGGGAGCGGGACCGTAGATGGGATCGGACTCGATCAGCATCTCGCCCAAATCGGCGAGAGGGCGATCGGCCGCATCGTGAATCTTGAACAACTGATCGGTCTCGCAGAACTCCGCCAGCAAGTGCGAGACGTAGGCGACCACTTGGGGATCGCGGATNNGGATGCATCATTTTTCCTAATTACCTGGAGGTGTGCAAGTACTTGCAAGGTTGCCGGGCATTTTTGTTGGCACACGCACGCCCCGGCTGCTAATTACAACACTTTGGCAGCGAATGGAATGATCTGCAAGATAATGATC
>PLKR01000437.1:6140-11021 GCA_003140655.1 Acidobacteriaceae bacterium
TGTCCACGTGTCCGGTACCACAGCGACGGGGCCGGACGGCAAGATTGTTGGTGTGGGAGACCCCTACGCCCAAGCCGTGCAGACTTTGAAAAACATCGAGAGTGCTTTGCAGAAAGCCGGCGCCAGCCTGAAGGATGTCGTGCGCACTCGCATGTTTGTGACGAACATCGCGGAGTGGGAGAAAATCGGCAAGGCTCACGGCGAGTTCTTCGGCGACATTCGTCCTGCAACCTCGATGGTCCAGGTAAGTGCGCTGATCTCGCCCGAGATGCTGGTCGAGATCGAGGCGGAGGCTTATCTCGAAGCGAGGTGAGGCTTCCCACGAATCCAAAGCCGNNAAGATCGCTTCAATTCACTTGACATCGGCTTCGCCATGAGCATAATTCATCAATCCCAATTCTGATTCGCCGGGGTCCGGCGCAGGGGTGTGAAGCGCCGGAGGAGGTATTTATGAGCGTGTTGGAACTTTGTGACCGGGAAATCGCGTCGGTTACGCTGGAAGCCAGCGTAGCGGACGCCATCCACAAAATGCTCGACCATCACGTTGGCGCTGTAGCCGTGGTCGACTCCGAATACCGGGTTGCGGGAATCTTNNGAACTGATGACCACGCCGGTGGAGATGGCAACCCGGCGCACCGGGCCGGGCGAGGCGCTCACCACCATGCTGGAGCGGCACTTCCGTCATCTGCCGGTGGCGGAAGACAACGGCAAACTGCTGGGGATTCTCTCCATCCGCAATCTGTTGGAGTGGCGCGTCGAAGACCTCAGTCACGAGCTTGACGCACTCGAGCAGTATGTCTCCAATGATGGTCCCGGAGGCTAGGGCGAGCTCCCTGCGACCTTCTCACTGATGACGACCACTCCATCCCCAGCGGCAAAGACGATTGCTGGTGTACGCATTGCCACGTCAGTTTTCTTTCTGCTGTTTCGCGAATACAAGCTGGCTGGGCCGGACTTTGTTCACGGCGGATTCACAGCTTCCTTCCTAGCTCGCTCGATCACCCAGTCCGTCCAAAAGGAAGAGGCTCCGCTGGCCAGCAGGGGAGCCTTGCCGAGTACGGCATCCACAAAGTTCTCGATCATCGGATAGTGCAGGTTAGCGTGGGGCGGAAGATTCTCGCGTCCGCCGGGATAGATCAACTCGGGACCGTTCAGCGGACTTAACTCCATTTCACCTTCGGTGCCACGAATGCGGCAATCATCCCGCCTTACCTTGGAATGCCAGCGAACGTCCACAATGCCGCGCACGCCGCCTGCGTAGTCGATCATCACCGTCGCATTGTCTTCGACGGCATAGTGATGAACTGCGTTCGAAAGGTGGCCGGTGGCGCGGTTGGGTTGGCCGAATAAGAAGTTGAGTACATCAATGCGGTGCGAGGCGATGTCGTAGAGTGGCCCGCCTCCGGCCTGGGCAGGATCGATAAGCCAACTGCGATCACTCCCCTTTCCATCGCGCCATTCGTGGCAGGTGAGTTCGGCGAGCACGGGCTTGCCGATCGCGCCTGCGTCGAGCAGTTGTTTTGCCCGCTGCACTTTTGGATAAGATCTTCGATAATAGGCCACGCCAAAAGTAAGCCCGTTCTGTTCCGCCATCTGCACCATCGAGCGCGCCTCGGCCTCGTTCATGGCCATAGGTTTTTCGCACAGCGCGTGCTTGCCCGCACGAAGAGCTTGGATCGTCTGTGGGGCGTGTAGAAAGACGGGAGTCGCGACGTAAACCGCGTGAACCAAGGAATCGGAGAGCGCTTCGTCGAGCGTGGTCCAAGACCGCACATCGTAAGGCGCGGCCTTTGCCGGATCGCGCGTGACCAGGCCATACAAACGGCTTCGGGGCTCAGCGAGGATCGCGGGAATGACACGACGGGTTGCGATATCGCCAATTCCCACTACGATCCAGTTCAGCATAGGCGGTCGAAAGGCAAAGCTTGCAGAAAATGAAAGGCCGGCCTAAGGCCGGCCTTCGGAATCAATCTCAATACAAGTACTACTTCTTGGGAGCGATCGCATCCTTGGCAGCCTTGGCCACGCGGAACTTGACCACAGTTTTTGCCTTGATCTGAATCGGCTCGCCCGTCTGTGGATTGCGTCCAATGCGGGCTTTGCGGTGCGCCTTCACCAATCGGCCCAGGCCGGGCACAACGAACACGCCGTTCTTCTTGGTTTCTTTTACAGCCACGTCAGCCAACTGCTCGAGAAATCCTGCGACCGTCTTGTTGGGAAGTTCAGTTTTCTCGGCCAGATGGCGGACGAGTTGGGTCTTGGTCAAACCTGATGCCATTTTTCCTCCTTGGGGAAAAGACTTGAATTTAGATTCCAGCGGGCTTGATCTTACATCACCGCCCTGTGGAAAACACCCTTATTCTACGCGGGTTCCACACAGATGGCCCTCGAAAATGGCCATTTTTACATGCCTATTTGCAGGCGAGTGTCCCGAAATGGCCCAAACACGCGTATTACGGCGGCAATTGGCGGTTGGTAGTTAGCAGTTGGCAATTAGCTTCCGCACTCGGCCGGTGAAGAATTTGCCGCAATACGCAAACGTCTGAAGCGGCCCAGCCAGCCGATTGCTAATTGCCAATTGCCAATTGCTTACCAATGTGGCCGGCATCCGGTGCCATAATGCTTGAAGAGGAGAACTCCGATTTGAGCTGCGCGATTTGCGAGATTCGCAAGGAAAAGCGCTTCTGTCCCGCCGTACACGGCCGCATCTGCCCCCAGTGCTGCGGCGAGCAGCGCGAGGTTACGCTGGATTGTCCCAGCGACTGTCCCTATTTGCAGCAGGCGAGGGAACACGAAAAGCCGCGTTCCGCGGACCAGTTCGACTCCGCGTCATTGTTCCTGCAGGTTGAGATTTCCGAGCAGTTCACCTACGAGCGCGAGCATCTGCTCATGGGGCTGAGCTACTCTCTGGCCAAGGCGGCTCAAGCCGACCGCAGCCTGAACGATCGCGATCTGATCGCGGCACTCTCGGCCCTGTGCACGAGTTATGAGCGGCTGGTGAACTCCGGGCTGCACTACGAGCAGCCGCTGACCAGCGGAGCGCAGCAGGCCGCCGCGGCACAAGTGGAAGAGATGCTGAAGCAGTATCGCGAGGCCGAGCAGAAGCAGATGGGATATTCCACGTTGCGCGATTCCGAGGTGCTCAAAGCCTTGGCATTCCTGGTTCGTCTGGGCCANNCCGTAGAGCGAAACTCGCCACGGATCTTCTAGGGATCTCCACGGATAGCCCAAGACGTCGCTAATCTTCCAACACGTGGCTTTGATCCGTGCCGATCCGTGAAATCCGTGGCTTAGGTCTTCATCTTTCTTACTGCCTGTCCTGCCGCTAGCGCATCGCGCAGTTCGCGGATTGTCTTCTTGAGCGCCGGATGCAACGCTTCCGGCGCAATCTCCGCCAGCGGCTCAAGCACGAAGCGGCGCTGGTGCAGCGCCGGATGAGGGATGGTGAGGTCCGTCGAATCTATGATGGTGTCATCAAAGAGCAGAATGTCGATATCAATGGATCTTGGGCCCTTTTTCTGCACGCGCCGCCGGCCCATCTCCTCTTCGATGCGGAGAATTGCGGTCATGAGTTGCTGCGGGGTGTGGCTGGTTTCGAGAGCGACCGCGCAATTCAGAAACCACGGCTGTCGCGTGAACTCAACAGGCTCGGTCTCGTAAAAGGCCGACATTGCAACCACGCGACCGGCTGCGCTCAAATGGGCCAGCGCGTCCCGCAGGTGCGCCTCGCGGTCCCCGACATTTGATCCGAGAGAAAGATAGGCGAGGTTGGGCACGGTACAGGAGCTAGTGTCGGGCTTTATTGCGTTGGTTTCCACTGAAAAATTCTCGCGACGATTGCCTTGACTTCGATGGCGAACTGCCCGTGCTGCCTACATTGCTCACCCTTAAAACCCGACACCTTGGTCACTTTGGCAGGTGCCGCCGAACGCCTAGAATTAGGGCATGGAGTTGGAGTCTCTTCTTCTGAGCCGGGATGCCGAAGTGGTCCGGGTGCTGCGCCCGACGCTGGAAAAGCTCTCGATTGAGGTCGAAGTCTGCCAGGACGTGAAGAAGGCCAGCGAGATCCTCATCTCAGAAAAGTTCGATGCCGTGATTGTGGACTGCGATGACCTACAGGGCGGGCTGGAGGTGTTGCAGTGCCTGCGCGCCACTCCCAGCAACCGGAATTCCGTGACTTTTGCTGTGCTGAACGGCAAGAAAACGACCACGCAGGAAGCCTTCGGCATGGGCGTGAATTTTGTTCTGCAAAAGCCCATCAGGACGTTGAATGCGTCGCGCTGCTTCCAGGCAGCGCTGAATTTCATGGAACGCGAGCGGCGCCGCTATTTCCGTCATCCGGTGAAGATGCTGGTCAGGGTGGTGCTGGACGAAAAAGAATTAAGAGCCACCAGCACGAATATCAGCGAGCGTGGCATCGCCCTCATGTTGCATCAGGCGCTCCCCAAGAATGCCACTCCCCGTTTGCAATTCACGCTGCCCGAAACCAAAATGGCGATGGAGATGGAAGCGGAAGTGGCCTGGGCCGACCTCAAAGGACACGCCGGATTGCGCTTTCTCAAAGTGCCCCAGAGTTCCCAGATACTGCTCGAAAAATGGCTCAACGAGCGGATGGAAAAGCTTCCCGCCGACAAGGAAAAGCTGGCAAGCTCAAGTGCGGAAGCCATCCGATAGCGTGCCACCTTTTGTCCCGCCCGATTCTCCAGGTATTCACTTTGCAACTTTGTACCGACGCCCGCGCGTGGCAATCTGGTGGGATACTGGAGAGCCATTGCCATGCTGCCTACCGCTTACCGCATCACCCGCGTACAGAAGACGCTGCGCTGGTTTGAAGAGGACATCCCGTTGCTGAACATGCGAGTGAAGGATCTGTCGGCTGAG
>PLKR01000074.1:0-569 GCA_003140655.1 Acidobacteriaceae bacterium
AGGACATGGGACGGGCTCTACGCCGGCACAACGCGGAGACTCATATCGACCGCCTGTGGCGAGTGAGTCATCAGGCCGACTGAAATGAAATCCACGCCAGTCTCGGCGTAGGCGCGAACATTTTCCAGCCGGATTCCGCCGGAGCACTCCAGCGGAATGCGAGGCTCAAGCCTGGCACAACGATCGACCGCGCGGCGCACTTCTTCGGGAGACATGTTGTCCATCAGGATCGCTTCCGCGCCAAAGGCCAGCGCGTCCTCCAGTTCGGCCATGGTGCGCACTTCCACCTCGATGGGCTGCGCGCCGCGCCGGTTGCGTACGGCGCGCTCCAGCACGGGCCCGATTCCCCCGGCCAGCGCAATGTGGTTGTTCTTGATCAACACACCGTCGGAAAGGTCGAGGCGGTGATTCTGTCCGCCGCCGCAGCGCACCGCGTACTTATCGATCAATCGCAGCCCGGGAGCGGTCTTGCGAGTATCGAGAATGCGCGCCTTTGTCCCGGAGACCGCGTCCACGAACTTCCGGGTCAGGGTTGCGATTCCGCTCATGCGCTGCAGAAAGTTCAGGAT
>PLKR01000074.1:583-1953 GCA_003140655.1 Acidobacteriaceae bacterium
GCGCCGTCGAGCGCGGCGTAAACATCGAGAATGCGGCCAACGCAGCCGATCCCCGCCAGAATGCAATCTTGCTTGGCGAGAATGGTGGCCGACGCCCGCTGATTGGGATCAATGCAAGCATAGCTGGTCGCATCGCGCGTCGCCCGGTCTTCGAGCAGCGCGTTCTCCAGAATCGCCGTGATGCGTCGGCTGTTAAAGTCCATAATGTAGAGACGTTGCTTGCAACGTCTCGGGCGGCGGCAAAAAGACGTAGCAAGCTACGTCTCTACGACACTACTTGCAACCCAATTCATTCATTTTACTTTTTGTCTTGTCGATCAGCACAACGAGCTCTTGTGCGCGGCTGCGCAATCCTTCGACGACATTTGCCGGGGCTTTCGCCAGAAACTGCTCATTGCCCAACTGCTTTTGATTGTTTGCGAATTCCTTCTCAAGTTTTTCCCGTTCCTTCTTCAAACGCTCGCATTCGGCGGCAACGTCGATCTTCCGTTCGTAGACCAAGTGAACATCAAAACGCGCAGTGCTGCGCGCTCCGGCCTGTTTGGCGAGGGAAGTGTCCATAAATGTGAGTTGCTCCACATTCGCCAGCCGCTCTACCGCGCCGCGGTTCTGCTCAATCATTGCGCGAATCGCGGGCTCATGCGCAAACACCTCGATCGGAACCTTCACCTTTGGTTCAACCTTCAATTCGGCCCGTACGTTTCTCACGTTCACGATCAAGTCCTGCAGGATCGCCATCTCTGTCTCCGCGGCGAGATCGAAGTGCTGCTCGTCCGCCTGCGGATAAAGCGCCAGAGCAATCGAAGCCAGCGGCGGCTTGCCCTCATACATCGCTTGCCAAATCTCTTCCGTAATAAACGGCATCACCGGATGCAGCAAGCGCAACGATGCGTCGAACAAATTGACCAGATTGCCGCAGGCGATTTGGGCCTGTGCTTTGTGCGCGCCCTCTTCGAAGTTTAGCCGTGGCTTGATCAGTTCCAGGTACCAGTCGCAAAACTCGCCCCAGAAAAAATCGTAGATGCGGTTTGCGGCTTCGTGGAAACGGAAGGTCTCGAGGGCGGCGTTCACCTCCGCGGTTACGCGATTGAAGCGCGAAAGAATCCAGCGGTCTTCGAGAGTGCCAGTTTCAAACCCCGCAACGGGACGCAGTCCCGGCTCGATTCGATCCACATTCATGAACATGAATCTAGCGGCGTTCCAAATCTTGTTTGCGAAGGCGCGGTAACCATCGGTGCGGCTTTCGCTGAAGGCAATGTCAGTTCCCGGCGCAGCCATCGCCGCCAAGGTGAAGCGGGTCGCGTCCGTGCCGAAGCGCTGAATAATATCCAACGGATCGAGCACGTTGCCCTTGGTCTTCGACATCTTCT
>PLKR01000074.1:2049-2539 GCA_003140655.1 Acidobacteriaceae bacterium
GGCAACAGCCCTGACGAAAACCAGGTGTCGAGCACGTCGGAAACCTGCTCCAGCTTCGTGCCGCCGCACTTCGTACACTTCACCGGCGCCTCGCGAGCTACGATAATTTCTCTGCAGTCCTCGCACGTCCACGCCGGAATGCGATGTCCCCACCACAACTGGCGCGAGATGCACCAGTCGTAAATGTTGTTCATCCAGTTCAGATAAATCTGCTTGTAATTCTCCGGGACGATCGTGATCTCGCCGCTTTCGACGGCCTCGATCGCCTTCTGCGCCAGCGGCTTAATCTTGATAAACCATTGCTCGGAGAGCCGCGGTTCGACCACGGTTCCGCAGCGATCGCACTTGCCGAGGGCGAGCGTGTGATCTTTTTCGCCCACCAGGAATCCCTGCTCCTGCAAGTCCGCGAGCACGCGCTTGCGCGCTTCATAGCGGTCGAGCCCCGTGTACGCGCCTGCGTTCGCGTTCATGTGCGCGTGTTCGTCCATCA
>PLKR01000200.1:0-10446 GCA_003140655.1 Acidobacteriaceae bacterium
TGGCCAGGACCAAAGCGGGCGGCACTGCGATGCGGACGCCGGGGAAGCGCCGCGCGATACGGTTCTTGCGCAAGAGATGGCGCACAAAAGCGAGCCCGCGCGCCTTGCCTCCCAGCGATCCAGCGCCGATTCGCAGAAAACCCGTTTCCGAAGGCTTGAATGTATCGGCGTTGAAGTCGCCGATCAGCAGTTCACTTTGCTCGCGGCGGTAGTCGTTGATCGATTCGATCAAATCGTGCCGCAAATGTTCCGGACTGGCAAAGTCGGAGACTTTGCGCGGACGCAACTTGGCAGCCAGCGCGAACTCGGTTCGCGCCATGAGCCAATGAGAAAAGTGGTTGCTCTGGGCGTGGTAGGTGAGGCTTTCGGGGGGAACCGTCTGCAACTGTTCTTCAAGTTCATTCAAATCCTTGGCGCGGCCCACCTCTTTCAAATCGGGCAGGCGGAATACAAAATCGCCAAAACCAAATTGCTCGGTGAGAATCCGACGCAGGTCTTTCAGCAGAGTTGGCGAACGCTTCCGCAGAAACGAATATCCCGCCGCAAGAGCACGCGGACGAAACTCCGTGCGGCTGGTCTGCAAGACTACCGGCACATCCGGTACCAGCGCCTTCATCAGGCGGGCGAGTTCAAACCCGGCCTCCGGGCTGAGTTTGCCCTCCCAGGGAAATTCCACGTCCGAGACCAGCCCGATCAGGTAATCGCGATATTCCTGCACCAACTGGGCCGCATCTTCAAAGTTCGAACTCAGCAGAATCTTCGGGCGGGCCTGCATTCGTACCAGCTTGTGAGCAACGTTGATGCCTTCCTGAATGACCCGCCGCGACTGCTTGATCAGTTCGGTGTAAATCACCGGCAAGAACGACGAGTAGTAACGGATNNGACGTTGCGCTTGTCCTCGATGTACTTGACGATGGCGATGAGAATGCGCGCGTTCCCCTGCCAGAGGAAAATCCGCTCGACATCGGTGACCGGGTTTCGATTGACGAAGTTCTTGACTTCACGATAGTCGTAGGCCAGCACGACCACGGGGACATCCAAGCCCGCGCACTTCACCTCGTGGGCCAACTGTGCGGCGGTCATATCGCCCACGGCGAGGTTGGTGACGATCAGGTTGAAGCGCGGCTGCGAACGCGCCAACTCCACTGCTTCGGCGCAGCTAGACACATGTGTGATTCCTGGGATTTGCTGCAGGTTCAGTTCGAGCGATTCGTCGATCAGAAGTTCGTTGAGGCGGCCGTCTTCGCGGAGGATGAAAGAGTCGTAGAGGCTGGAGACCAGCAGGATGTTCTGCACCTTGAAGGGCATCAAGTTGTCGAAGCCTTCGAGGCGCGCCTCGGCGTCGAGGAGGGGCTCGGAGATGGTGCGGGTTGTCATTGAGCGAGGATCCTGCGGTAGACCATGGAAAGTCAAAATCCCCACCCTGTCCCTGCAAAATGCGCACGGACGAGGGTGGGGCACCCAGTCGTTCCAACAACTTGTCTCTACACGAGTCCCTGATCCAGCATCGCATCGGCAACTTTTAGGAAGCCGGCGATGTTGGCACCGTTGACCAGATTGCCGGGCGTGCCGTATTTCTCGGCCGTTTCGTAGCAGTTGCGGTGGATGGAGATCATGATCTTGTGCAGTTTGTCATCCACTTCCTCGCGCGTCCAGGAAATGCGTGCGCTGTTTTGCGACATTTCCAGACCAGAGGTGGCCACGCCGCCCGCATTCGCCGCCTTCGCCGGACCATACAGAATCTTGGCATCCAAGAACAGCTTGGTTGCCTCCAGCGTGCTTGGCATATTCGCGCCTTCGGCGACCACCTTGATGCCATTTTTTATAAGATTCGCCGCATCGCGCGCGGTGATCTCATTCTGCGTGGCGCTCGGGAACGCACAATCCGCCTTAATGTTCCACAGCGGGCTGTGCTCCAGCTTTACATCAGTGGGCATGAAGATCGCCTTTTTGTGGCGGTCCGCATAATCGCGGATACGCCCGCGGCGCACATTCTTCAACTCCAGCACATAGGCCAGCTTTTCGCGATCGATGCCGTCCGGATCGTAGATCACACCATTCGAATCCGATACGGTTACCGGCTTCGCGCCGAAATCGAGCAGCTTCTCGATGGTNNCTTGCGGCTCTTCAGCATTTCCTCGGCGAAATATACGCAACCGTAGCCGGTCGCTTCCGGACGAATCAACGATCCGCCCCAGTTCAGGCCTTTGCCCGTGAGCACGCCGGTGAACTCATTGCGTAGCCGCTTGTACTGGCCGAAGAGATAGCCGATTTCGCGTCCGCCCACGCCGATGTCGCCCGCGGGAACGTCCGTGTTCGGCCCGATGTGGCGTTGCAGTTCGGTCATAAAGCTCTGGCAGAAGCGCATCACTTCGTTGTCGCTCTTGCCTTTGGGATCGAAATCCGACCCGCCCTTGCCGCCGCCCATGGGCAGCGTAGTGAGCGAATTCTTGAACACCTGCTCGAACGCCAGGAACTTCAGAATTCCGAGATTTACTGAGGGATGGAAGCGCAGGCCGCCTTTATAAGGTCCGATCGCGCTGTTCATCTCGATGCGGAAGCCGCGGTTCACCTGTACCGTGCCTTGATCGTCGAGCCAGGGCACGCGGAACATCAGCACCCGCTCGGGTTCGACGATTCTGTCGAGAATACGGTTGGACTGATACTCAGGATGCTTGGCCAGGACCAGCCGCAGAGAATCAAATACTTCCCGCACTGCCTGATGGAATTCAGGCTCGGCAGGATTCTTCGCCTTCACACTGATCATCACATCTTCAATGTAGTCGCCGGGAGCCTTGATTCCGGACGACGTCAGAATGCCAGAAGTCATAGTACTGCCTCCGTAGGTGTGTTCATAATACTGCGTGGGATGAGGTGCCCCAATCTCAGCCCTTGAAAAGGATACGCCTCTTGCGTCTGCAAGCAACCAATTTTGATCGTGGAGAAGCCTGGCTGCTAACCCGAACTGAAGGCGCGAGCCCCGTCGGGCGTCTCGCAGAGCGAGCGTCTCGACGGCTGCGGCGGGGAGTGCTAGGATTTTCAGGATTCGGCCCTAAGGAGTGCCGTCAATGAGATTCAACGTCATTGGCTTGTCGCTTCTTGTTTTCTCTCTCACGCTCTCGGCTCTCGACGACGAGTCGGAACTCAAGAAGCAATCCGACACACATCAGATGTTCCTGCTTCGAAATGCTTTGAACGAGCATCCCCGGTCATCTGACTTTTACGCAGGGGAAGTTGCCTGCGCCTTCAATGACACGCCGACTTGCGAGGAAGACTTCAAGAAAGTTCTTGCCGCGGAGCCTAAGTCGACCGCGGCCAAGCAGGGTCATCATACTCTTGCCTACGCTGCAATGCGTGAGGGCCGGTATGGACGCTCTCTACATGAGATGGATGCGCTGCTGGCGATAGATCCGAACGACAGCGATGCAAAAGACACGCGGCCTTTTATCGAGGCGCTGAGTCAATTTCCGGACCAAGCAGTCCAGTGGACTGGTCCCAACAAAGCGACCGTACAGATGGACGACGGCAGGCTCCCGCTTCTAATCAATGGGAAAAAAGCATCCTATTTCATTGATACGGGCGCTAATCTATCAACTCTCAGCGAGTCGGACGCTCTGCTGTTCGGGATGGAGATTTATGAAGTGAAATCCACCGGAGCGGACATCAACGGAAACAGGGTGCTGTTCCGTATTGCGCTGGCCAAAAGCCTCGCTGTGGGAAGAATTGAGTTGAGCAATGTTGCGTTTCTCGTCGCTGCCAAAGATGCGCAGCCCTTTGTAGACATGGGGCCTGGACAGCGCGGCCTCGTCGGTCTTCCGGTACTGCTTGCACTGGGTTCCGTAACGTGGAATCGAGAAGGAGCGTTTGAAGCAGATCTCTCGCCCTCGCGTGGGAACCTTTCCGTAGCGAACATTTGCTTTGACGATCTGAATCTCATTACGGAGGCCAGATTCGAGGGGCATGCGTATCCCTTTGTGTTGGATACCGGCGCGGTGACTTCTGACCTATGGCCAAAGTTTACCGGCATCGCTCGCGATTTAATTCGCAAGTCGAGTACCCATGAATCTCATACGGTAACCGGGGTGGGTGGAGGTCAGAAGTTCGAGAGCACGTCCATCACAAAGGTGGCGTTGGAGCTCGGTGGCAAGGCCGTGGTTCTTCAACCGGCACATATCGTTGAGACTCGGCAAGGTACCACCAGCAAATGGTTCTATGGCAATTTAGGGGTCGACCTTCTCCGGCAGGCGGAAACCGTCACGATAAATTTCAGAGCGATGACCCTCCAACTGGACAAATCTGCCAGACAGCGGATGCATCGAGAGTGACCGGACCCTGCGGAAGGTTCGCGCAATCGTAGCGTTACAATGCCGAAGGAACGACGCCGGAATCCTCGTTGCGCTCGCTGGACAGCCGAGGGGGCTGCCCCACGCAAACCGTCCTACAGGATTCTTTCGTGCGTATAGCCATTCGCGCCCAAGGCTGAAATCAGTTCCGCAATGTGGTCGGGACCGCGGGTTTCCATGGTGATGTCAATGGCCGTATCTCCCAGGTTTACGTTGTGGTAGGCGCGGTCGTAAGAAGTTTCAACGATGTTGGCGCGATGTTCAGCGAGAATGCCGGTGAGCCGGTGCAGAGCTCCGGGATAATCGGGAAGGTGAACCCGCAGACGGACCAGCCGGCCATCTTTTACCAGGCCGCGCTCGATTATGCGCGCCAGCAACGTCACATCAATGTTTCCACCACTCACTATCGCGACGACTTTCTTGCCCGCTTTTTCTGGGGTCCTCGATTCCTGGGCCCTCGAATCATGAATCATTGGGATGCGGCGGTTGACCAGCGCCGCCAGCGCCGCCGCGCCTGCTCCTTCGGCGAGAATTTTCTCTCTTTCAAGCAAGAGCAGAACGGCATTGGCAATCTCTTCCTCCTCAACCGTGACGATGTCGTCTACATATTTCTGGATTAGGGGAAGCGTGCGCACGCCGACGCGCCGCACTGCGATTCCATCCGCGATGGTCACCGCCGATGGCAAAGTCACAGGCTTGCCCTGAGAGAGTGCGACCTTCACGGAAGGCAGCCGCGCCGGTTGAACTCCGATGACCTGGATGCGGGGATTGGTTTGTTTCAGGGCGCAGCCGATGCCGCCGATCAGTCCGCCTCCGCCGATGGGCACGATGACAACCTCAAGATCAGGATGCTGCTCAAGCAATTCCAGTCCCAGAGTTCCCTGCCCGGCGATGACAGCGTCATCGTCGAATGCATGGACAAATGTAAGGCCCTCCTGCGCGCTGAGGCGCAGAGCTTCCTCGTAAGCCTCATCGTAATTCGCTCCGTGGAGCACGACATCGCCCCCGTAGCCGCGCGTTGCCGAGACCTTGATCAACGGCGTCGCCAGGGGCATGACGATTCTTGCCCGAATGCCCAGGTTGGAGGCATGGTAGGCAACGGCCTGCGCGTGGTTGCCCGCCGAGGCCGCAATCACTCCCTGGGAACGTTCCTCTGCGGTGAGGCTTAGAAGTTTGTTGAGCGCGCCCCGTTCTTTATAGGCGCCAGTTCTCTGCCGGTTCTCCAGTTTGAGATAGATAGAGTTGCCGGTGAGTTCAGAGAAGGTTTCCGATCGGGTGCACGGAGATATGTAGATCGACTTTCGAACCCGGACGAGGGCAGATTGAATCTGGGAGAGAGTGACCATCGGCACGCTGGCTGCGGCAGGATTCGCCATTTTACTTGAGAGAAGCTTGTGCTTTCACGATACAACAAGCTGAGACCGTGCCTCTTGAAATTGCCTTGGCGTAGTGCAGAAAAATCCATGTGCCGCATCGAAATTGACGATTGTACTTGGACGGGTGTTTCAAGTTAGACATGTACTATGGGGCAAAGTCGCCTCACATTCGCGAAGGATCATGATGCGTGCGGCGTGGGCTTTATCGCCCAACTGGGCGGACCTGCGTCGCATGCCGTGGTCGAGCGCGGACTCGGCGCCCTGGCGCGCCTGGCCCATCGCGGCGGCGTGGACGCCGATGGCCGCAGTGGCGATGGCGCTGGCCTGCTGGTCGGGCTTCCGAAAGCTTTCTTCCGAAAGGCCGCTCGCGCTGACGGGATTGAGTTGCCGGACGAGTTTGCCGTCGGCATGGTGTTTCTTCAGCGTGGCCAAGAAGCTCAAGCCAGCGATGCGATTCGAGCGGCAGTTTCTAAATTCGACCTCTCATTTCTCGGCTGGCGCACGGTGCCTACCGATTCTTCCATCGTCGGACCACGCTCGCGCGATTCTCTGCCCACTGTCCGGCAATGCTTCATAGCGCCAACTGGAAACACTCTCCATCGTGAGTCGTTTGATTTCGAGTTGCAGATCTTCCGGCTGCGGCAGGAACTTGAGACGATTGCCGCCTCCGGCTACTACTGCTACTTCTGTTCCCTGTCTTCGAGATCCGTCGTTTACAAGGGACTGCTTACGCCTGAGCAGTTGGCCCCGTTCTATCCCGACCTGAGCGACCCCGAGTTCGCCAGTGCGTTTGTGGTTTTCCACCAAAGGTATTCCACCAACACGCAGCCTAGCTGGTCCCTGGCCCAACCCTTTCGCTGCGTAGCTCACAATGGCGAGATCAACACCATCAGCAGCAATCGCCGCTGGTTTCAGGCGCGCGCAGCGAGATTGAGCCGTCAGCTTGGACTGCCGGACAACTCCAGATTGCTGCAACCGGGGATGAGCGACTCCGCGAGTTTTGATAACGCTCTGGAAGCCTTGGTGCGCAACGGTTCCAGCATCGCCGAGTCGGCGTTGCGCCTGGTACCGCCGGCATGGGAACACGATGAGCATCTCGACCCGGGGCTGCGCCAGTTCCTCGCCGGCAGTGCTCCCGAGCAAGAGCCTTGGGACGGCCCGGCGGCTCTGATCTTCACTGACGGACATTTCATAGGCGCCAAACTTGATCGCAACGGCCTGCGTCCCCTGCGCTACACGCTGACCTCGGATGGATTGCTCATCGTGGGCTCGGAAGTCGGCATTACTGACCTTTCCGATAAGCAGGTTGTGGAACGGCAGCGCCTTGGTCCCGGCGAGATGCTGATTGCCGATCCCGCAAGAGGAACTTTTTTCCGGCCGAGTGAGGTCTCCAGCCTCGTGCGTGCGGCCGACAGCCGGCCCATCACGACGGTTATTCCGGCGGAACACGAGGCCGAGCCGATCATGATCGATGGCAACCGCTTGATGGCAGCCTTCGGCTGGACCGAGGACCAGTTCCGCATGCTCTTCTACCCTCTTGTGGAACAGGGCCAGGAACCGCTGTGGAGCATGGGCGACGATGCTCCCCCGGCCTTCCTGTCGAGTCTGCCTCGTCCTCTTTGGGATTACTGCAAGCAACGGTTTGCTCAGGTTACCAATCCTCCCATCGACCCGCTGCGCGAGAGCCACGTGATGTCGCTCGACGTGTATCTGGGCAGACACACGAAGTTGACTTCTCCGCTGCTCGATGCGGGACAAATGGACTCGATTGCCAAGGCACTGTCGCCGATTCATTGCATCGACATCAGTTTCGAGGCGGCGGGAGGCTCTGAGGCCGCCCGTCAGATTTTGAGCAGAATCCGTGAAGAAGCCTCGACCGAAGCGTCCCGTTCCGGCGCCATTTTGTTGAGCGATCGTACCCTGAGCGATAAGCGAGCCGCTCTGCCCGCGCTGCTGGCGGTTTCCGCTGTGTGGCAAGCGATGACCGAAGCCGGCGCCTGGAATGTTCCGCTGATTGTGGAAACTGGCCAGGTCGTCGATACGCATCATCTGGCCCTGCTGGTCGCCGTGGGAGCGAGCGCCGTGCATCCCCATCTGGCCATGAGCATGGCGTCCCGCGCCGGGGTCAATGGTCCGTCTCGCTATCGCGCCGGCATTGAGAAGGGTTTGCGCAAGGTCCTCGCCCGCATGGGCATCTCCACGATTAGCAGTTATCGCAATAGCCAGTTATTCGAAACCATCGGCCTCGATCCGTCCGTGTGCGGAGAGTTTTTCGAAGATGCCGGCCAAACGCTCAGCGGCAAAACACTGGATGATCTATTGCGGGACTGTATCTCTTGTCACGCCGCGGGTTTCGGATCTTCTGCTGCGGAGTTCCGCGATGCCGGTTTGTATCGCTTCCGCCACAACGGTGAGCAGCACGCGAGTTCGCCCGAACTGGTGCGGCGCATGCATCGCTACATCAAATCCCCGACAGAGCAGAATCGTGCAGCATTGACGATCCTCTCCGAAGATCGGAAAGAGAACGGGAAAAACGTTGCAGTGCGGGACTTGCTCGAGTTGCGTCCCGCCCATGCTCTAGCTTTGGACGAAGTGGAGAGTGAAGTCTCGCTGCTCAGCCGCTTCAGCACGCAAGCCATGTCGCTGGGGGCAATTTCACCCGAAGCTCACCAGACTCTGGCCATCGCCATGAATCGCCTGGGAGGACGCAGCAATACCGGTGAGGGCGGTGAAGATCCAAGTATCTATTACGAGCGCCCGGAGGCGAATAACCGCGTGAAGCAGGTGGCGTCGGCGCGATTTGGCGTCACCGCGGAATACCTGGTGCATGCCGATGAAATCGAGATCAAGATGGCGCAAGGCTCGAAGCCCGGCGAGGGTGGCCAACTGCCTTCGGCGAAAGTCACGCCTTACATCGCCCGCCTGCGCCACGCCATACCTGGGACCTCACTCATCTCGCCACCGCCGCACCATGACATCTACAGCATCGAAGATCTGGCGCAGTTGATCTACGATCTGAGGGCCGTGAACCCGAACGCGCGCATCGGAGTCAAGCTGGTTTCCAGTTCTGGAGTCGGAGTAATTGCCACCGGCGTAGCCAAAGCGGGGGCAGACGTGATTACGATCAGTGGCCACGATGGAGGCACGGGCGCGTCGCCGCTCACCTCCATCAAGAATACAGGGCTGCCCTGGGAAATCGGTTTGCGTGACGCCCACACAGCACTGGTGCGGTCGGGCCTTCGCGCCCGAGTCAGGTTGCGGGTTGACGGTGGCTTGAAGTTTGCGCGAGACGTAGTGGTTGCCGCTCTGCTGGGTGCGGAGGAATTCGGCTTCGGAACCGCGGCTCTGCTCGCCATCGGGTGCGTCATGGCCCGGCAGTGTCACCTCAACACCTGTCCCGTGGGCATCGCCACTCAGGATGAAGCCCTGCGCGCACGCTTTGCCGGAAGTCCGGAGATGGTGGAAACTTATTTCCGCGCGCTGGCGGCCGACGTACGCGAGCTGCTGGCGCGGATGGGCGCGGGGTCCATCGATGCAATCCTGGGTGCCGTTGAGCGGTTGCGGCCGCGGTCTGCTGAAGCCGAACAAAGCGTGGCCTCGCTGTTGCAGCCCATTGCCGATCCCCCCGCGCAGTTTCCATGTCCTCATGAGGACAGCAGCGCGCTCCACGTCGAATTGAATCGCGTGGTGGACGATCTGGAATCGCTCTCTGTACGCCCCTATCGTTTTGAGATCACGAGCGGGGACCGAGCCGTGGGGGCGCACTTCAGTGGCGAGATCCTGCGGCGCCTCGGATCTCCCTTTCCAGGCTCGAATCTGGAAATGACCGGCGCCGAGTGCGAGTTTATTGGCACCGCGGGACAGAGCTTTGGCGCGTTCCTCATTTCCGGCGCCAACTTCCGGCTGACCGGAGAAGCGAACGACTACGTGGGCAAAGGTCTGTGCGGCGGCAGCATCGCGATTACCGCGCACGCGGAAGCCTCGGAACGAGGAGACGTTTTGGTCGGGAACACCGTCCTCTATGGCGCCACGTCCGGTGAGTTGTTTGTCGCCGGCCGGGCGGGGGAACGGTTCGCGGTCCGGAACAGCGGGGCGCTCGCCGTGGTCGAGGGCGTCGGACGCCACGGATGCGAATACATGACCGCGGGCGTGGTGGCGATTCTCGGTCCCGCGGGCTCGAATCTGGGAGCAGGGATGACGGGCGGCCTTGCCTATCTGTTGCGCGCGGACGCCGATGATTACCTTAACGACGACCACATAAATCGTGACTCGGTGAGGTTTTCGACTCTCGAACTTCGGGAAGAGCAATGGCTCCGCCGCATTCTTCGCCGGCACTTGCAACTGACCGGCAGCCCCCGGGCCGCTGAGCTTCTCGCCCGCTCCCCTCTGCCGCTGCTTCGAGTTGAGCCCCTGACGCCGCCGTGCTCGATCGAAGATGCGTGGGCTTCGATTCTTTCGCGTCTCACAGCCGAGGAAGCGCGAAGCTACGGACGCGACAAACTCTTTTCTTCCGAAAGACCCGTCGTTCAGTGAGCCAGCTCGCGAATTCGGGGCCCGCACTGGCCGAAGCCGCACCGACGATAAGTTCGCTATAATCCTCCTAACTAAACTGCATGGACTTCGATCAGCTCATCACATTCCTGGAGGTCGCCCGGCAAGGCAGCTTTTCGCGTGCCGGAGAGAAAGTCTTCCGCTCGCAATCTGCGGTTAGTGCGCAGATCCGCCAA
>PLKR01000200.1:10502-10777 GCA_003140655.1 Acidobacteriaceae bacterium
GAGTACTGCCGCCGTTATCCCGACGTGCAAATCAGCATCTATCGCAATTTCACCTACAAGATCGTCGAGAAGCTGGAAAACGGCTCTCTCGATGTGGGCGTGCTCAGCCTGCCGGTCCAATCTCCCAGCTTGAAAGTCCAGGCTATCTATCGCGACCGCTTGATGCTGATGGTGAGTCCCAAGAACCCCTTAGCCAAGCTGAAGTCGGCGCCTATCAGCGAGGTTGTGAAATATCCTCTGCTTCTTCCCAAGACCGGCCACACGCGCCGATTGCT
>PLKR01000200.1:10782-11171 GCA_003140655.1 Acidobacteriaceae bacterium
TCGCTCATCAGCGCAGCCTTTGCGCGCGATGAAGTAGCCGCTGGGAGGGTGAAGCTGATTGAGCTGGAAGGCCCTGAGCTGTGGCGCGAACTCGGCCTTGCCTACCGGCGCGACCGCACCCTCTCGGTGGCCAACAAGACGTTCATTGCCGTGGTGCGGCAGCTCTCAGACTACCTCAAGAAAACGGAAGCTTCGGCGCATTCGTAGAGCGTTTCGATGGCGCAGAGTGTGAGAAGCGTGCGCTTGGCGGAAGCTCAGGCGGCCGTGCGGCCCCGTTTCACACTTTGAAGAACTGTCGCCGGTATCTGCAGCAGGCGAATCTTTGAGTCTTTTTTTGTCCTAACCCGAACCGCGATACCATCCGCTTCCGGAAAAGGGTCTGAAACCAC
>PLKR01000200.1:11260-23123 GCA_003140655.1 Acidobacteriaceae bacterium
TCGGGGAAAGGACTCCCACTGTGGCGAACAACGAAAAGGCCAGGTACAACCGCTTTCTCCTGCTGGTGGCAGGGCTGGGCGGCTTGCTGTACGGGGTGGATGTCGGCATCATCGCGGGCGCCCTGCCGTATCTNNCTCGGCAGCGTGATCTCAACCCTGTTCGCGGGTACGTTGGCGGACTGGATGGGACGCAAGCTTCTGATGGCACTCAGCGGAGTGCTTTTTGTCATCAGTATTCCCTTGATTGCGCTATCGCACGGTTATGAACCGTTAGTCCTTGGCCGTCTCTTACAGGGCATCAGCGCCGGCTTGATCGGTGTAGTGGTTCCGCTGTATTTGGCGGAGTGTCTGGCGGCATCGAATCGCGGCAAAGGCACGGGAATCTTCCAGTGGCTGCTGACACTCGGCATCGTGACGGCCGCCCTGGTTGGCATGTTTTTCAGCATTCGCGTCGAAGAAGTCGCAAAACTCGGCGACGCTGCCAGGCTGTTCGCCTTTAAAGACACGGCTTGGCGCAGCATCTTCTGGGTCTCCCTGCCACCCGGCATCTTGTTCGTGATCGGCAGCCTCATGGTGTCGGAGTCCCCGCGCTGGCTGTTTCGCCGTGGCAGCCGCGATGCCGCCTACGCCGCGCTCCTTCGCTCTCGCACCACCGAGCAGGCAGATCTCGAACTTGCGGAAATGGAACAATCTGCCGCTGCGGAGAAAGCACAGACCTCAACCGGNNTGCAATCAAGCCACCGGCATCAACTCCATCATCGGCTATAACACCAACATTCTTTTGCAGAGCGGCCTCTCCGATGTTCAGGCTCATTGGGGTTACGTTCTTTTCACCGTCATAAACTTCCTGGTAACCATTGGCGGTGTCATGCTGGTAGATCGCAAGGGACGCAAGTTCCTTCTCACCGTGGGGACGGCCGGAATTATTGTGTCGCTGGTTTGCACCGGCCTGCTCTTCCGCCAGACGGAACGCTTGCGGGTGGATTCTAAAGTCCCGGTTCAGTCCATGGTCAATGCGGACCAGAAGATCACACTGACCTATGACCAGAAACTGGCCGAGGCGCTGCTGAGTTCAGGCGGAGACGCTGCCCAGCGCATCGGCAGCCGCCCGACTTCTTTGGTCGTCATCTATTCGTATGGAGACTTCCATGCCGCAACCAAGGCCGCGCGTTCTGACGACACCGCCGCCACGCCGATCGAAATCACGCGCGAAAGCTGCGTGCCCGCCAACAAAGTGGTGGCGTTCTTTTCCAATCCCTTCGGCAATCTCGATGCCGCGCGCCAGGCTCCGCTGACAATCGATAATGCGCTGATCACTCCCTTACCCAGCCAGCGCAGCGGATGGAAGGTCGCTCTCACTCTTTTCGTGTTCATGGCCTTCTATGCCGTCGGCCCTGGGGTATGCGTGTGGCTGGCGCTTTCCGAACTGATGCCGACCCGCATTCGATCCAACGGCATGAGCATCGCCCTACTGCTCAACCAGGCAGTTTCCACAGGCATCGCCGCCGTATTCCTGCCCACGGTCGGAAAGTATGGCTACGCGGCCATGTTTTTTGGTTTTGCCGGCTGCACCGTGATCTACTTCATCACGGCTGCGCTGTTCCTGCCGGAAACGAAAGGAAAGACTCTGGAAGAAATCGAAGCGCACTTTGAAGGCGAAAGAAAAGAGCCTGGCCTCGCAACTGCTTGAAGCCGCAACTTGCCAGGCAACATGGCCCTGGCGCTGTTGGATGGATGGAGCGGGAGACCGGGATCGAACCGGCGACATCCAGCTTGGGAACTTAACAGTTAGGGGCCTTTAGCTTCGTTTGTTTGCAAAAAACCCCGCAATATTCGGTGATTTCAGGTGAAACACTGAGTTGAATAGTTGACCTGAGTGTTGACCAGCCTGTCAAGCGTGCTGCTTGCTTGGGGGTGCCTTAATTCGGATTCTCAGCTTGGCCCTTCTGTGTTTCTGGGTTCATGTGAAGGAAGTCGGTAAACGTGGCATGCCACTTCATGTCGGACTTCCATGGACTACAATCGAGGCTCCCCTCGACCCGCTGCGTGATGGGCTTTCTGCTGATCCTGTGAAAGTGGGAGAACACTCCCTCAACCATGAACCTTACAGAGTATGCCGCTTGCTCTGCGTCAGTAAGGGTAATATCAAGTTCTATGGGCTTGGGTAGCTTTGGAGAGAGAAAAGTCTTTTCCCCGAGGATGTACTTGGCATATGGCACTCCTCCTTTACTAAATTTGAGGTAGCCCTCACTGAGTGTTATCGGAAAGTCGGTAGGGTTAATCAAGTCTACCGTGATCCGCAATACATTATTTCGCGGCTGATTCCAAGTTCTCCATTTGGTAAGAACCACCCACTGGTCAAATTGGGCCTGCATCAGATTCGCTTGCTTTTCGATGCTACGCAGAGTTCTGATCGCAATCCGGATGCCATAAATACCAACACCAACCAGCAGGAGATTTGGAAGGTTTGCAGGCACCAGCAATTCGTGGAGATAGCTTGGAGGCTTGCTGGCTTGATCCTTATCCTGCTCTTTGGATGTCTGCTGGTTTACTACTATGACCATGCGACCAGACGAATCGGACGCACTCTTATTCTCGGTAGCGGGATGTCGTTTGTCAGCGTCGCTATGGGGCTTGGCTGCTTGCCCATGTACCATCAGGGCTGCGCTGATAATGGCGAGAACCATCCATCTCATGGCGGCAAAACTGTAACACAAAGAGACTGCGATTAGCTGCCAGCCCGTGAATCTCAAACTGAGGTATTACCAGACTGTGCGGTGCATCTTCCATCGGTGTAGGGGTGATGTCAAGATTCTTCGATGATGATCTTGGTAGACTGGCCGGGTGCCACGCCAGTGCATCTTTTGTACAAACCCCGCCGATAGCAGAGAGCACCTATGGCCTGATTGGGTGCTCCAAACACTAGGGCACAGGAAACCTATCATCCGCTCAATAGAAGAGCGTCGCCTTGGCAAGGCATTCCACGGGCCTGTAAAGATCAAATGCGTATGTACGAGTTGCAACGAAGGCTGGATGAGCACCCTCGAAGGAGAAGTACGCCCGTATTTGGGAACAATGTTGCACGGAATAACTCTTACTCTCACTGCGCGACAACAGGAGACGATTTCACGATGGCTTCTAAAGATCGCTACGGTCTTGGAAGGGGCTAGCCTTCGCGGTCGTTCCCACTTCTATCAACAAACGGATCGTGAAGAACTGCGCCTAAACTCTACTATTCCGCTTGGAACCATCGCTTGGATTGGTCAATTTGCTGGAACGGGACTTCATGTTAGCGGCGAAGATATTTGGTTCACCATAGGCAAAGACACGAGAGCCGCAGACGGTTGCGTCACGACATTTGTCGTCGGGAAAGTTATCGGGCAGGTTCTCACTGTCCGCTTCACACCTGAATACAACCGACAGCCCATCAGGATTCACGGACGTGAAGGGCCTTGGAATCAGTCGCTCATTCAGATTTGGCCTACCCGCTTGAGCGTCCAGTGGCCCCCTNNACCTTCGCCCAGCGTGCCCGTTGCGCTGCTGCGATTCTCCTGCGGCCTGCGGCTGAGATCGTTCGCCTTATGAGAGCACTTCCTGAAGCTGCTTATCCGTGGATAATTCCGGCATGCCCACGTGCTGTGCAAGCGACATCAAGCACTTTGGTAAGGTGACTCGCTTCAGCCGGAGGAGCCATCATTAGGCATACGTTCCGAAAACGCCGAGATTTTAGCCGTGCACAAAAATCCGACATTGAAAACGATAAGAATGTGCACGGTGTAGCACTGTTTTCNNTTCATAGGCGTAGAACCACTTCTGTATTACTAGGGAGTAACCAGGGCGGAAAGCAGATGAATACAGAAACAGGCGCAGCCCCGGCACACCAAGCCACAATCCAGGGGAGCACATTCAATAGGAGAAAGCAATACAGCCCGAATCAATGGGGTCGCCTGGAGCAATTCCAGGTTCCTTGCAAACTTTTCGTAAACAACACACTGTCCCTTAGCCCCAATGCAACGAAGATGCTGATGTTCCTTTATCTGAAAGGAAAGGGCAGATACAAACAGTTGCAACGGTACGCGACGCCTCGCGGAGACCAGACCATCAGCACCGTTGCCAGCCAGGAGGAGATTTCACTGAAGATAGGTTGCGCCCGGAATACGCTGACTTCACTTGCGAAGGAGCTGGCTGCTGCCAGATGGATTGAGGCCCCTGCCCAACGGCGAGCCAAGCGCGGGGAACTTGCTACGAACGAATACTTCTTGTTGCATCCGAAAACAGGTCAGCGACTTGAAAATCTTCCCGTAAAGCCGTACTTCGTTGTTCCCGCGTGCATCATTCGGAAACAGGAAATGCATTGGTCCCTCCGGTCTATGGGCCGCGCCGATTTTTCCCTATACGCCACTCTGCTGTTCAGGGCCAACCAAGCCAGGAAGAACACGTTTGATAACAATCACGCCCTACTGCTCAAAATGTCGGGCCTGAGCCGCGGCAAGAAAGGCACCTATTCGCAAGCCATAGAGTCATTGCAAAACAAAGGCTTGATCACGGTGGATGAGGAGACCATCACGTTGTGCGATCCGATGACTGGTGAACCCATAGTTGCCGTGGTCGAAGCCGTGAACGATCCTGCCAACTATTACGACAGATTCAACGGCAAGCGAATCACGTTCAACCTCGTCGATCCAGAGGCACTGCTTAGGTGGGTGCGAGATTCCCTTCCTAACGGGGAAGACGTGATTCCTGAAAAGAACGATGAGTACAAGATCAGGTGCCCGTATCACGCCGATCCCGACCCTTCCCTCAATTTCAACCCCAGGAAGAATACTTTCCATTGCTTCGGGTGCGGAGCGAAGGGCACGATCAGGAAGCTAGTGAGAGATTTGACTGGCATCAGTGAAAGCGAAGCCATTAAGCAACAGGCTGACGCTCTGGGATACGACGCAGCTTTCGAGCCAAATTCAAATGCCGAGGCTGAATACCGCTACACAGACCGTAGCGGAGAGCTGCTGTACCGAGTGCTGCGTTTACCGGGGAAGCAATTCTCGCAGCAGCAGTGGACGCCAGAAGGGTGGGTTCATCACCTCAAGGGTGTCAAGAAAACGCTCTACAACTTGCCGGAAATAGATTGTGCGGCGACGATCATCATCACTGAAGGAGAAAAAGATGCTGACCGAGTCAACCAGTTGAGGTTAACAGATTTCACGGGCCGTAGAGTCGTTGCAACGACTTCGGGTGGGGCGGACAGCTGGCAGGACAAGTTTGCAGACTTGCTCGCTGGGCTATGCTTCAGAATCCCGGCGCACCTGCCCACTGTCGATAAACGACGTGTGGTCGTCATGCCTGACTCAGATGAGCCAGGTCAAAAATACAAGGAGAGGATTCTACAATCGCTGGATGAGCGGACGATCCCGTATTGCGCGGTCAGCTTCGATGGCTTCAAGGATGTTTCTGATTATCTGGACGCTGGGCATACTGGAGCAGAGCTGGCCCGGCGGATCACGGACGAGTTGAGCAAAATCGGAGCCGGAGCCGTGACCTTCGCCGAGTCTGTACCTGAGCAACTGGAGGAAATCACCATTTGAATGACGGTGGCGCGGCCAATTCTCTGTCATAACCTTGTTGGTGCTCATTCACGAAATGTGCGAACTCGGCATTGACCCCGTTTTTTGGCCGAACGCTATGACCACAGCCTAATCAGGCTTCAATGAAAACGTTAGTTCCGAGAGCTGATCCAAATAGTCTCGACAGCGCAAACTGCCTTCGATGCTTGACATCGTTGCAAACAGCTTTTCGGCCGGTAGAAAATCTTGCGCCAAAGGAAAGGTAATCCACCCTGTAGCAACCCCTCCATGCCCGATTAGTTGCATGAGGGGCGCATCGAGCGGCATGTCCTCCGCGTGAATGCGCTTAATGCCGTGATCTGGCAACACCAAGCACAACTCCCAATCCTTGACAACTGATGGCGCACCGCGATTTGTAATTTCCGCCTGAAATCGCAACTCAATAGAATCCTGCAACTGTCCGAATTGAAAACGCTTTGCGTCAAGTACCAACCGCGGTCCTTTCGCCGTGCGACGCGGCGTGGCGCTGGAACACGGACTCACCGATGCTGGCAATTTTGTTATCGTTCCTTCTTCCCGAAATAAATCAACCTCTTGGCCTACGCTCAAAGAGGTCGGAGGTGCCGGTGGTGAGATAGATACGACAGACGAAGGTTGCATGGAGTGTCCCCTCTGGTGTATCCATAGGTCCGATAGAAGCAGGCCAACCACTGCTAGTAACAACACAGCGATGCTGATCGCGCCTCGATTCTTGGCCGCTCTCGTTTCCTCCCATGCCAATATCTTGCCCGTTAGCAATGCAATCGAGACAAGGTACAAACAGCGGGCAATGATGTAGTCGTCCGCATACATCGCCCCGACGCCAAAACCATAAAGAAGCGTCGAGCCAGTGCCTACCACGTCCCACCGCCAAAACTTCTCCAATAGCCACTCGATTGGGTCTCTAATCGCCATCGCGTACACCCCCACAGAAGAGCCAAGAGTGTATTCTTGGACCCATGAAGGATATGCTTTTCAGGGATCGGAGCCAATGAAACAAGGAGCGGAGGTCCTGCACAAGAACCAACACTCCGTACGTTCGGAACCGCGCCATCTTCGGTTCGACTTACCCCACGGTCTGGAGGCAGGAGCAGCCAGCGGGATGACGAGCAAACCGGGACCAGCATTGTGCGCTGCTGCTGGTTCTGCCTGCCCGGAGACAGAGTAAGAGGACAGGAACCCAGCCGAAGCCCCCAGCATGATCAGGCATGGCTCTTTCCGCTTCCTCCGCGTCCTTCCAAGCCATGGCCTAAGCACAGGCTGCGGCTCTTTATCTGTCTGCCTACATTCCAAGGCCGCCAAACCCATTCGGCCGATATGTACCTTTTGGGTCAAAAGGATGTTCCAAACCCATTCTCAAACCTCAAAACCATTCAATGGATACTGTCCACCTTTTCCCTCGCACCAAACCATACTTATCCCCAATGTTTACAAGCACTTGAAACACTTCCGCTTTGCCACTTTTCCTGTCAATATCCATTGGGGTATGGATAACCTTCAGAATCCCCTGTGTTTACATCGGTTTGCGAGGTCTGCCCAAGCCTAACACCCCCAGTTCTGTGCAATTCGTTGTACCTTACGTACGGGCACCTTCCGACCTGGATTCCGAATGCTCCGTGTACGGTCTGAAACGTACATAACTAGGCCTCCCATTCCGCCCCCGATCACAGAACCGACCATCCATGGCAAAACCCTGTGCCCACAAGGCCCTGTGCCGCGATTCCCAGGCTTCTGGCAGGGCGAACATAAGGCAAATGACCTTCGGGCCTACCCTGGCATGCCGGGCACGATCCCGGGGCTTGCCAGGGTCATTCCAGGCGATCCGCTGCGTGGGTCTACTGGATCGCAAGCGTACAGCGTGGTGTTGCCGGGCACGAACCTTTGGTCACGTATCAATCTATGTCGCCTAGGAAGAGGATCGGATGAGGAACTCGAACATAGGGAACAATTCGAACTGAAGGAAGTGTCCGCTAGCTCTTTGGAGCAGCGCGGTTCACTGCACGCATCTGCGAGACCGACGCGCTCTCAGCGAAAAGAACCTATACATCAGACTGAAGACACATGGGATTGGAAAGCGATGCCAAGACAGCAAGAATCGCTGCCTTGAACGCGGAGATAGATGCTATCCACTCGGCCAACACCTTGTACTGGAGACAGGGAGAAGCCGCCACCCACGAAGCGAGAGCCGCGTACCGGCACAGGTTAGATCGACTGGAAGAAATCCGCAAGGAACTCGCCAAATTGCGATCTGATCCGTCCAGTGGGGTCTAGCCAGACCAACACCATGGCAGACCCTACGCCCACAAGGCCCAACGCTGCGACTCCTAGGCCGCTGCAGGGGCGAACATAAGGCAAACAACCTGTGGCCTACCCGGCACGCCGGGCGCATCCTGGGGGATTCTACGGGCCTTCGCAATACGCTCCGCAAGCGTAACGCGTGGAGTTGCCGAGCACGAACCTTTGGTAAGTATCTATGTATGTCGCCGAGGAAGAGGATCGGATGAGGAACTCGAACATAGGAAACAATTCGAACTGAGGGAGATATATTGAAGAAGCTAATAGCTGTTGCTCTTTGCATCATGATCTCGACCATCGCTCTTGCGAAAGAAGACGGTTACGGAGTCTCCTACGACGGCGGTTCTGTACAAGGAATCAAGACTGGGGCGAGTCTGAAGATACACGTGGACTCGAATCAAATTCGGTTTACGCAAGGCAAGGAAGACGTGTTAGTAATTCCAGCCTCTGCTGTGACCGAGATAACCTACGGACAAGACGTTCATCGCCGTGTAGGTGCTGCAATCGGCTTGGCAGTCGTTTCCTTCGGCATCGGTGGACTGATGGCGCTTACCAAGTCCAAGAAGCATTTCGTTGGACTGACTTGGGCCGACGGTGACAAGAAAGGTGGACTCGCAATCCAATGTGACAAGAACGACTATCGAGGAGTTCTAACTGCGTTGGAAGGAGTTACTGGTAAGAAGGCTACCGACTCCGAGGCCCTGACGGTCAAGAACTAGTTACCGTCGCGTAGTGAAACCGCTGACTACCCGCGCAGTTAGCAAGTAGCCATAACCGCCCGCAACTAAAAGGAGGACTATGAAGAAGATTCTAACCGTACTAATTCTCGCCGTCGCAGCGTTGGCCGCCAGTTCGCGGTATGTCCACGGCAGAGGGTCGGCCACAGACATGGATCAATCCCGAGCACACTCCGAGGCCATGGACCAAGCTAAGGAGAATATCCAGAACGCCTGTCCGAGCGGTCGCTTGATTCCGGCTCCGCAAGTCACGCAGAACGAGTGCCATCCTTCCGGCCCTGGCATGGTCACTTGTATTGTCGAGATATCGGGCTCTTGCGAGGATTGAGGCTACAGAGAATGGCGCGACCGCAGCAGGCGAATTACTTGATACGCGACTTTACGACACTAGAAAGCGGATACCATGAAACGCTTTACGATCTCACTTTTTTTTGTGATCGTTGCGACTCTGACCGCGTTTGGGCGAAAGCCCACGCTTGCTGACCTCTCAAGCGCCGACACAGGGACAGGGATTCAGAGAGCTTGTTCAACTGCCTTGGACCTGAATTATGTCCATCCTCGCAAGGTCAAAACGCAGCGGGAAGCCTTTGATCTGGGTTACTGTCTCGGTCTAATCAAAGGTGTCTACGAGAACCTGAACGGAGAAGTAGACTTCTGTCCTACAGACGGCGCCTCTATTCGCAAGGTCACGGAACTCACAGTGAGTTTTGTACAAGCGCATCCTGATCTTAAAGACAAGGACTCGGCTGACATCGTGCGGTGGGCTTTGACTGATGGATTTCCCTGCCACCCGGCGGACGCGAAGAGCGATACCCACGCGAGCACAGAAAAACACTAAGCGGCTCGGCGTCCACCATCATTCACGGCTTGACCCTGCCCACAACCACTTGAGGCTGTTGAAAAACACTGTGGAGGTAAGGAGAGGGCGGTCGATCAAGGTTCTTGGCGGGTTTGGGTTTGCTTCTCCGGTGGCCTCTTTGGTTCTGTGCCACCTTATATTTGTACTCACCTACCTTCATCGACCTGCGTTTGTAGTATGGGTGCCCGTTGCGCCAGGAATTTCACTAATCGTTTCAAGTTCTGGGCGGTGGCGGCCAACAAGAACTGTTCGCCGACATTCCACAGCCGCCGTAGTCTTACCCGTCCGAGGCGCATTCTTTGTTTAAGTTCAGCAAACAAAGCTTCAATCTTGTAGCGTGCCCGTCGCGAACGCTCGTAAGCTGGTGTTCCAGCCAGTGCACGGACTGCCTGTCGGACGGATTCTTGCTCGTGCACAAACAGTCGGCGATACGGTCCGGAAGTGCAGCGTTTCTTTTGCGGGCAGCCCTCGCACTGCGACTCCGTGGAGCGATAGAGGTAGCCTTGACTCTCGCGTCGGTCCGCGGAACGAGAGCACCTTTTCCTCGGGGCAGTAGTAGGCATTTTCTGCTGGTTCGTAACGAAACTGATCGCGAGTGAAGTGCCCATCCGTTTGATGACGCCGATCGATAACCGCGATGTGCGGTTGCACGCCGCGATCCAACAACCACGCCAGGAACTCTCCACTGCCATAAGCCTTGTCGGCCCCTAGAGTCTCCGGTTTGAGTCCCAGTTTCTGGATCTGTTCCACCATCTTTCGAGCGGCCACAGTCTCTTGATGGAAGAGTGCAGGCGTGGCTTCGACTCCGAGGATGACTCGACTCCTGGTGTCGATCAGATAATTGTCGAAATAGGCCATCTTCGCCGGCCCGACCTTCTTTGCCCAAACTGCGTCCGGGTCTGTAGTCGAGGTCATCTTTGCATCGGATACCGGGTTGCCCTTTTCCAGTTCGGAGAGGTATTCCCGCGCTGTCCGCGGGACCCGGCTTTGTGGGCTTGCGTTCGCTTCTATGATCGTGCCGTCGACTGCCAGATCCTTCCCCTCCACCAATCCTGCCTGCAGACAGCGCCGCACGATTTCTTCAAATACCTCGCGAAATACGCCCGACTCACGAAACCGTCCATGTCGATTCTTAGAGAACGTCGAGTGGTCCGGAACCTCCTGCTCGAAGTTCAGCCGCGTAAACCACCGATAGGCCAGATTCATCCTGACTTCTTCCAGCAAACGACGTTCGCTCGTGATCCCGTACAGATAGCCCACCAACAACAACCGCAGCAGCATTTCGGGATCGATCGAGGGCCGACCAGTCGCACTGTAAAGACTCTTCACTCGTTCCCGCACGAAGCTCAAATCGATCCGTTCATCGATGACTCGGAGAAGGTGATCTTTGGGAATCTGATCCTCCAGGCGGAAGTAGTAGAACAACGACTCCGTCCGCGTTTGCTGACCCATCATCGTCGGTTCCTCCTGCATCTCTGCTTAGCACGGATCATGGTCACTACAAAAGAAAAAACTCCGCTCGGAGCAGAGTTTTTCAACAGTCTCACTTGGTTTCGGGCAATCAGATTCCACACTTTCCGTGTGTGTCAAATCAAGCACTTGGGGAGATGCTTGGAGCAGGGGTTTGGGCAGACTGCTGGCCTCAGTGTCCGATCTGCTGATGTACGCGCTTGACTAGCAGCGCGGGGCTGACCTTCAGTGCCTTTGCAATGGCCCGTAGGCTCTCGCCCTTGGCCCTTCGTTTCTGCACGAGCCTCATATCGACAACAACCACGGGACGCCCGAGCTTGGTACCTTCCCGCACGGTGCGCTTCAATCCGGCCTTCGTGCGCTCGGAGATGTTGATGCGTTCCTGTTCGGCCAGCGTCGCCATGATGGAGATAACAACGTCACGAAACTGTCCGCAGGAATCGAAGTATGGTTCCATGAAACTGCGCCAGTTCACGCCCCAGCCTTCTAAGCGAGTCAGATGTACGAGCGTCTTTCTGACTCCTTCACGACTGAAGCGATCCAGTTTCCAGAACAGCAACAGATCGAATTGTTTCTGACTTGCAGCCAGCATCATTGCGTCAAACTGGGTCCGCTCTTTCTTGCCACTGCCTGTGATCACGTCAACGTATTCGTGCTCGTGCGCGATTGTCCATCCCTGCTTGCTGGCAAACTCTCGTAGCTGGGATAGCTGGTTCTCGTTGTCCTGCTTCCCAGTGGAGACTCGGGCGTAGATTGCGGTTTTCATGCCCGATACATGAGCACAAATCGTTCCATTCGTGAACAGCTAATGCTGGGGACATGGTTGCTGAAAGCAAAGGGAGTTACGGACTCCGAATCAGGGACGTTTTGTGAACACGTCCTTGCCGAGGGACACTTGTCTT
>PLKR01000627.1 GCA_003140655.1 Acidobacteriaceae bacterium
TAATTTCTGGGGGGCAGGTCATAACCACGAAGGAAACATTTGGGGTGTGGAGCTTCCGCCATCTCGCTATGTTCCTGAAGCGCCAGCTTCCACTTGGAGTGCAAAACATAAATCTATTCCCGTAGCATCTCATTCTCGCAGGCGCTGGGGCTGGAGTTTGGCTTGCTATGCCTCGGCTTGGCGCTGGGATTGTCTTACTATCACGAAACTTTCTATGAGCCAGGGCGCATTGCAATGCAAGCTCATTTACCTTCTTCCCTAGCTCCTAGGATCTCGCCCACCTTACGCCCAGCCCACATCCCATGCCGGTTTTGCTCACCAGAACTTGGGCCTCTTCCGCGTCGCGTGTGGAAGTAGCCGAAGCCCCAATGGGACACGTAGTTTATCCGGTGGCCACGGATGACAGCATTAGAGGTAAAGTTCGCTTACAAATCATCATTGCGAGCAACGGAGTGGTGAAGCGAATTCGTGCCCTCAGTGGGAAGAGGCTCCTCGTGGAAGCAGCGGCGCAAGCTGTACGCCGCTGGCGCTACAGTTCATTCTCAGGCAGTGAGCGGCTCACTGAGCGGGAGACCAGCGTCACGGTGAATTTCATCGGCACCGACGCCGTCTCTTTGGAGTTTCCTTCCTCGAATACGCAGGTCCTCGCAAATTGAGCTGCACGTGCGCGCAGGTGAGCTAAGGAATGTCCATCTACCTATATGAAAAGCAAGAGTCGGTTCGGCAAGCGAATGAACGTGTGGTGCTGACGGTGATTTCAGTTTGAGGTGATTATTGAGAAACCTACGGAGCAAGAAAAACCTGCTCGATGTCTAACAAAGGTTCCTCTCGATTTTCTGATTCCAATAGTCTGAACCTCGTAACAGTGGAGTACACAAGTCCTGACGGATCCATGTATCTCCGCCTCATTCATGCGCAAGAGGTGCGTCGTTTCGAAACTGTCTGGCCTCTCCTTGCTGAACATCTCGCGGAGCAAACGGACAGTCTCCCGCGTTATCCCCACTAGATCACATTCTGTGTCAAGCGCATGGCAGGGAAAGTAGCAAGTGCAAAGAAAAGCGACACTCTCGTGTCTGGTCGCTATTTGGCCTCGTCTTCGATCTTTCTGTGATGCGCTCTCACTGCAAGCATGTTTGCGTTGCAGTCCGCCCGTATGGCCCTGAGATCGCTCATCAGTTTGTTATACGTCCCATCTGGTAAGCTACGCCCCGGATAGAGAAGTAGACTGGCAGCGGCATGCTCCTTGGCACGAGACGCCTCATAAACTGTCCACAGCCGCGTTCCCTCGTCATCTCTCGAGAGTGTTGCGTGTAGTATCACTGATTACATAGTATGCCGAAGACAATACCCGCGAACGCACGTATGGACATGACCTAATTCTGGGTATGGCTGAGGAAGCGAAAACAGGGCGTAGCGGGGGGAAGTACATCTTTTTGTTGGGATACCTAGCTAGGTGCCGAGATTCGCGGGAACACCACGAAAAGACAGAGTCGAGAGGCTTCGCATGGCAGTCACGGTTGATGCGTGACCCCTCTCTCCTCTCCTCTCTCGCGGAATCTGCTGGTGGGGTTCAGTTTGCCAATGCCCAAGGCATCGTGGCTACCTTCCAGCCGAACGCCTTCTATCTCGATCCGCGCGCCAACCTTCACATCGTTCCCGTCCGCTTCGATTTCATTACTTACACTTTGGCACCATGACCTCTCGGCGCGGCTGGAATTACCCTGGTCTCGCCCCAAGCACGTTCCGTTTCAGTCCTCGAAGCTATCCTCGGCGTCCTGTACCTTGCGTCTGATCGCAAGACTGATGGGGGTCTACCGTCCCAACTCCAGCGAATGGCAGGCATATGGTCGCGGACGGCTGAGGTCAGAGCATTTGGGTGGTGGTCAGGATCGAGCAGGTCTCAACGAAGTTCGAGGTTCGAGGCACTGCCCCTTGAGAAAACGAACTGAAGTCGCCTCGCTCTACCGTCAGATCAAGATCGCGTGATCGAGAGGAAGTCCGGGCGGACGATGTCAAATGCTACTAGACTGTGACTCGTGCCCTTCCCCATTTTCTAGGCAGAGCCGGCGAGCCTCTTGCTGCCGCAGCTCGATTGGCGCTGAGCGGCGCGCTAGGCCAGCGGAGCGAGGGCGAACGGGAGCGAGCATGTGCGTGCGATACTTTTGGCGGCCAAATGCGAAACTGAACGATCCGTGGAGAAATCGATTCCAAGGGTGTCGCTGAGGGGCTTTGTACAGCCGATTAGGACCGCGACGGCCATGGTCGCATTTCCAATTTCGCACGACACGGCAGAGAAGATTCGGGATTTTTCTTTTCCTCATCAGCGAGCAAGAGAATTGAGAACTTGAGTGCCTCGATCTCCCTCTGCACCTGTTTTATCTCTAGCAGTTTTCGACGCAGGCCTGCCAGTAGAGTCTTCGGGCTACATGAATGGCGCGCTGATTCCTGTGATTCTGGCGTGCCGCCCCCAGCCAGGTTGCAGACGGACGTTGACTGATTCAGTGTTCGATCGCCCGCGGGCAGTTGGGGGAGGAACTCCAACCCAAAACAATCGTCTTTGCGATTGCGAACCACGGCTGTGACGCCTGAGGGATTGATTTGAAACTGAACCCGCATCTTGTCCCCTAGTTTAAGAGCAAGCGTAGAGCGAACAGCCATACCGCTTCTGCTTATTTCGGTGCCGCGGCCAGGAACCGCATCGGTTAAGGGTCCATTAAGGATGACGATGCGAACCGGAACATCGACGTGGTATCGCGCCCAACGGCGAGTATTAAGAGGTGAGGACAGCACTGGATAGCCTACGTAGTCGACTCTAATCCTCAATGTGCGGCCCTTCCAATGACGAAGGTTCTGAGACGTTGGAGCTATCCAAGAAGCTGCAGCCCGACCCGGTTCGGATTGCGTCGTTGCGTTTGAGAATTCTGCCGGGTTGCGGGCGGATGACCGACAAACAGGAAGTTAGCCATGTACATTGCCAGTTCCAGCCGAGTCCAGACTCCAAGTTTGTCAAACGCGCTGC
>PLKR01000299.1 GCA_003140655.1 Acidobacteriaceae bacterium
AATCGGTCACAGTCAGATTGATGTTGTAGGCGTTTGTGGGCTGCGGTGCCGCGGTGTTTGGGATGTTGACGGTAAGCGTTAGCGTGGTCGCGGTTCCTGTGGCGATCGGTATGGGATTACCGGGTGTGACCGAGCATTGACCCGAAAATACGGTGGCATCGCACGTGGTATTGAACGAGCCGCTGTAGTTAGGCGTCAAAGAGACTTTGGCTGCTTGCTGAGATCCCGCATCCGCGCCAGCGAGGAAGGGCTGGCTGACCTGGAGTTGAAAATTGTTCACTATTAGGGATGCAGATGTCGAGTGCGAGATTGAGCCCGAGGTTCCCATAACCATCACCGTGTAAGTGCCGCCTGCGGCGGCACCGCTGGTGGTGATGGTCAGCACCACATTCACGGAATTGCTTTCCGGGACAACCGGATTCGGAGTGAAATTGCACTGCGCTCCGGAAGGGATTCCACTACAAGAAAGGGTTACGACGCCAGCGAACGAAGATCCGGCGGGCGCGATCGTCAGATTATAGGGGCCCGTCGTTTGTCCGGCCGCCACGGTCTGGCCCGGAGTGGAAGAATTCACGGTAAAGTCCTGGCTTGCCGTGACGGCGAGCGTGAACGAAGTGGTCAAGGGCGCGGGCGCCCCTGGAGTTGTGGCTTGCAGCGTGACCGTGTAGTTGCCGGCAGCCGTTCCTACGGGAACAATCACGTTTGCCGTCATGTTCACCGGCGAGGTGGACGTTGGATTCACTACTGTGCCGGGAGTAAAAGCGCAGCTCGCGCCGGAGATGCTGGGGCTGAAGCTGCAGGAGAGAGTGACGCTTTGATTGAACGGACCCTGAGCCGTAGCTTGAAAACTTACTGGCGTGGAAGCCGCGCCAGGAGGCTCGGTCACAGTAGTGGGTGAAGGCGTGGTCAGGCCGAAGGTCACCACACTCAAGGCAACGACGGCGACGTGCGTCGTGTTATTAGGATCGGAGCCGGTGCCTTGCACGTTGAAGTTGTAGTCGCCCACCGTGCCGGTACCCGCGGTTAGCGAGAACGCCGCGCCGGTTGCGGTGGGCGTGAGATTCCCCGGGGTCGGAGTGCATGGGCTGGGAGGACTCGATGTGCCTGCCGTGCAGCTAAATTCAACCAAGTTGTCATATCCGCTGATCGCCGTCACGGTGCCGTTGAAGGTCGCCGTGGTTCCGGCGAAGACGGTCAGGGGCGTGTTCGAAACCGCGATTTGGAAATCCGGTGCAGCGGCCAGATTGAATTGCCAGACCCCGCGGCCGTAGGTGGAGGCGCGCAACAGCTTCTGACCACCGGAGTTGAAGATCGCGAGCGCAGTGACGGCTACGTTGGGCAAGAATCCGCTTTGCTGGCTGCTCGAAGTTGGTCCGAGTTCGGTCCATCCGGGAGCGGACGTGGAGCTCTGAAACACGCCGACGTCGGTGCCCACGTAAACCGTGTGCGCGCTGGGGTCAACCACCACGGCGTTCACCGGAGAATCGGGCAGCGAAACCGTGCCTCCGAAGGCCGTCCAATCCGTCCATGTGGTCCCGGCATTCGTCGTCTGCCACACGTGTCCCGGGCCTCCGGTGAAACCCATCACCGTGACGTAGGCGGTGTTGCCGGTGGGGTCGGAAGTGTCGATGGCAACGCTGGAAATCGGAACCTGATTGGGATTGATGCTGCTGCCGCCAGGGCCGTTCAGGGTGACGTTCTTAAAAGTGGAACTCACACCGGATACCGCGGTGGCGTTCGTGGTGACCCAAACGTTGCCGCCCACAGGAAGCGTGGAAAGAAAGCTCGGCCCGAGGCCGTCGGTAGTGGCATAAATTACTTGTGACCCATTCGCGTTGGTGGGACCACCGCCTGCCAGGGCACGAACCGTATTGACCTCGGCGCCATTGCAAGTGCCGGTGCCGAGCGTATCGAAATTGAGGCTCAACACGGTGAACGCGCCGCCTGACCGCGGCCCGCTCCACACCCGGCAAGTTCCCACCAGCAGGGTCGTGGCCGATTGCGGATCGAGAATGTAAGGAAAGTAAAAAGATCCGTCGTCTCCCCCGACGTCGCTGCTGCCGACGACCTCGTTGAAGCTGCTGTCGTCGCAGCCCGGCGCAGATGCGCATTTCTCGATGTTCAGCGTCCCAGCTCCGGTATCCGGGTTCGATGTAAACCAATTGCCGGTGTTGGGATCGATTGCGTTGTAGCCGCCATCGCCGCCCAGCACGTTTCCCCAACTCGAACTCGTCGTCGCCGTCGCGGTCGCTGGAGAACCGTTATCCTGCGTTCCCCCCAGAAGAGTGTTGGCATCGGTCGCGTGCTGGGAGAAGCTGACGAACTGGGTCATGGATCCCAGGTTCTGATTAAGATCGTCGAACTGATTCGTTCCAGAACATGAGCCTGTGGTGAGCCCGGTGAATCCGTTCAAAGCGCGATAAATGCCGCCGTCGTTGGCAAAGTACATCAGGTCGGCTCCTGACGACAGGATTGCGTACGCCAGGGCGTGCTGGTCAGGATGTACGTGCGCGAGTGCTGAAAGCGGACTGCAGCCGTAGACATGCGTGAGATTCATGAACGGCGCGCTGGAGCACGTGGGGTTGCTGGAGTTGATCGAACACTTATAAAGGTTGATTGCACCGGCATACAGGTCTGTGGCAGAAGCGCCATTGGGAACGGCGAGCAGTTCCAGGTTATAGGAGCCCTGGTTCACGCCGCAGCCGTTGGAATCGCCGCAGTTGATGATGCCGCTGTCGCTGATCTGTGTCCACGAAGCGCCGCCATTCTTGCTCTGCCAAATGCCTTGATCCTCAAGATCGCCGGTGGAAGTCAGCGAAACGAACCAGACATACATTTCGTTGCGTCCCGGCACGACGGTGATTTCACCCCGATAGATCAGGCAGCTGGTCACGTAGTTCTGAGGACAGTTCGTAGTGCTCAGCAGTCCCGCAGCGCCCGGCTGATTGGCCAGCCGAGTCCAGGTCAGACCGTCCGGTGAGGAATAGAAGCCATGATAGCGCTCCGCCGCAAAGAACGATCCCGCCGCCGTGTTATACACCACCGACGTTGCCGAGGTCGCCTCGCTTGCTCCGGAGAAGAGCGCGTTGTACGTCCAGGTTTGCCCCGCGTCCGTGGAAGTGTAGAGGCCGCGGTAGGTGTTGCCGGTCAGCGCGCCATCGGTTTCGCCTTCCGACGTGGCCGCCATGGCCGCCACCACCGTGCTGGTCTGGGCTGTGCTAAAAGCCATGCGGGTTGCGCCCAGGCCGCTGAAAGAATAAGTGCCGCTGTTCGCGGTTGAGATTAAACTCCAAGTGCTGCCGCCGTCGGCAGAGCGCAGCATGCCGAGGCCAAAATAAGAGTCGGCGGAATTGTCAGCCTCGCCCGTGCCCACCAGAACCACGCTTTGGCTGGGATCGGAGTTTCCCGGCTGAATCACAATCGAGCCGAGAGAAAGTGTTGCCTGATCGTCAGTGACTGCCGTCCAGGCTACATTGTTGGCAATGCTGGTGGCCGCGTTGGTGGACTTCCACACTCCGCCCTGCGCTCCGCCGATGTAAACCGTGTTGCCGGTGGGATCCGCGGGATCAATCGCGACTGCGGTTGCCCGGCCCGAAACCTGGTCGTAGTTCTGAAATCCGTCGCCGGTAGCGTCGGAGGCCAGCGGCACCGGGCCCAGGGGCGTCCATCCCGTGGATGACGGTGGAGTTTGAGGGCCCGGCTGCGTGGCGCGCGCGCGCGCCAGTTGAACGGCGCGCGCCTGCATCTTGGCCTGATAGGCGCGGTGCCGCAGCTCCGCAGAAGACTTTCCGGGAGTCACACGGCCGCGCAGAAACCATTCCGCGCGTTGCTCTTCGTGATCGTCATCCGCATCGGCGATGGGCGTTTCGGGCGTAGTTTTCTTGGCGCCCTGAGCTTGCACGATCAAGGGCAAGGAAAATGGCAGTAGTGCAAGGATTACAACGCGAACTGAGCGGGAGAACTCAGGGGCCATAGATAGTTCAACTATCACGCTAGTATCGAAGGGGCCGAACGACTCGGTCAACCAAAAAGCGCACAAAGTCCGTCGGGGGACCATTCCGGGAAACAGCATGGAGCGACCACCGACTATCAGGAGCTGGAAGCTGTCTCATAAATCGTTCGTGAAGGGCACGGCGGGACAGAATGCAGAAAAACTCGGCTTTGCCTTCGCTTTTGGGTCGCGCAGCGGTTCACCGCTGCGATAACCGGTTGGCTCTCAGCGTTGGCTTTAGCCACTGAAGACCGCTGCAGCGGCAACGCAGAATCCAGCGTCATCCCTGTACAATTTCCTACTGATCGTTTTCCTACTGATCGTTCGTCCAAATTCTGGTCTAAGTTACTATGGGGGCGCTATGTTCTTGATTTTTCTTCTGGCGCTGTTTTCTGGAGGGTCGATTCCGCGGGCCGACGCTGCGGACCATGAGATCAACGTGGCGGCGGCGGCGGACTTGAGCAACGCACTGCAGGAAGTTGCCGCCAATTACGAAAAGCGCACGGGCATCACAGTGAAGCTCTCTTTCGGAGCGTCCGGCGCGTTGACTCAGCAGATTCAGAATGGCGCACCGTTTGACATTTTCTTCTCGGCAGATATGGACTATCCCAGGCAGTTGATCGCTGGCGACCAGGCCGAGAGCGCAACGTTGTATCGTTATGCCGTGGGGCGGTTGGTGCTGTGGGTTCCAAAGGATTCGCCGCTCGATGTCGAGCATAAAGGGATGGATGTGTTGCTCGATCCGTCAGTGAAGAAAATTGCAATGGCGAATCCGCAGCATGCGCCTTACGGACGCGCCGCCGCCGCCGCGCTGAAACACTATGGTCTGTATGAAAA
>PLKR01000568.1:0-134 GCA_003140655.1 Acidobacteriaceae bacterium
CACCATCTGCCGCACCAGCAGGCGGCGGTAGCGCAGGGCGCGGCGTCGATCGCGAATCTGGGTCGATGCCATATGGCACTCTGGCAAGAAGTCGCAGCGCAGGCAGTCGGCAATCTTGCTGGCATCAATTTGAT
>PLKR01000568.1:252-11417 GCA_003140655.1 Acidobacteriaceae bacterium
GCTCGCATCCTTAACGCAGTAGTTTTGCACTCTGACAGAAGCGAATACTTCTTTCGCATTATTGACCTGCTGCGAAGCCTCCCTATAATCGCCGCACTTCGATCCGTGGGCGGATTCGCGCGCGCGTTCTCCGAAACGCTCGACGAGAGATTGATTTAGGAAATCAATTGCGATTCGTGAGGACGAATAGGGAGAAGCATGCCTAGCGCGAAAACGCTGACGTTCTTGATGGTCCTTCTGACAAGTTTGAATGTTGCCGCACAGCAAATCACAGGAAGCATCCGTGGAAGCGTTCTGGACCCGAGCGGGGCGATTGTCCAGGCGGCTACGGTCACCGCAAAGCAGACCGAGACCGGCCTGATGCGTGCTGGGGTTACGGATCGTCAGGGAGAGTACGTGCTGGCCGAACTCCCGATCGGCCATTATCAGTTAGAGGTTCATGCGCGGGGTTTTCAGAGGTACCTGCAGCAAGGAATCTCTTTGGATGTCAATGAAACGGCGACGGTCAGCATTCACCTCAAGCTCGGCGCCGAGACGCAGCAGGTGGAGGTGCGCGCGGATGCGGCGCTAGTGCAGAGTACGGTCAGCAGTCTCGGACAAACTGTGATGGAGCACGAGATCCTCGACCTCCCGCTGGACGGCCGCAACTTTTCTCAGTTAGGACTACTTCAGCCCGGCGTCGTGCCGTTGACTCCTGGCCTTCTCGAAGCTGGCGGTCCGGCGCGACAGAATCAGGCCTACGCCGTCGATGGTCAGCGTCCGGAATCGAATAATTTTCTGATCGACGGCGCCGACAATGTGAGCTCCGTGGATGGTGGATTTGTTCTCAAGCCGCCGATCGATGCGATCGCCGAGTTCAAAATTCTGAGCCACAACGCGAACGCAGAGTTCGGACGCAACACAGGCTCCACGACTAATATCGTTACGCGGTCAGGGACCAATTCGTTTCATGGGGCCGTATGGGAATTTCTTCGCAACGATGCAATGGATTCGTCCGATTACTTCACGCAAAGCGTCCAGCCGTTGAAGCAAAACCAGTTCGGCGCCACGTTTGGCGGACCGATCCTAAAGGATAAAACTTTTTTCTTCGGATACTACGAAGGCTTCCGCAACCGGCAGGGTGAGACTGTGCCTGCAACCGTGCCTTCCGCGGCGGAGAGGCAGGGCAACTTCGCGCAGCTCTGCACCTCCATCACCGGAGATTCCATTAACCAGACCAGCGGTCTCTGTGTGAACTCGCAAGGGCAACCCGACCCTAATGGGCAGCTCACGTTTTTTGGAACATCGGTGCCGTTTAATCAAATGACTCTTTTCACACCCATTGATCCGATTGCGACGAACGTCTTGCCGTTTTTCCCTCTGCCAAACGTTGGAGGAAATGGATTCACTGCCACACAGACTCTGAGCGAGAACAACGACCAATTCGGCTTGCGCGTGGATCATTATCTTTCCCGCGCGGACACATTGAATTTCCGTTACATGTTCAGCGCGGGGCCGACGACAGATCCGCTTTCGCCGATTGGAGCGAATGTCCCTGGCTTTCCAGTGGGTGAGGATGATCGCGCGCAAAACTTTGTTGCACAGGAGACGCACATCTTTTCGCCAAACACCATTGGCGTAGCCCGCTTTTCGTATCTCCGCAACAAGTTCCTGCTTGACGAGCACTTGAATCATGAGTCGCCTGCGGACTTGGGTTTCCAGTATGCGCCCACGCTGGCCTCGGCGACCGGACCTCCGTTTATCCAGATCGGGGGTTACGCTTCGGTGGGCGATCCCATCACGGGACCGCGCAACACGTTCCAGAATACGTTTGACCTCTCCGGTTCTTTGAGCTGGATCCACGGCCGCCACGAATTAAAATTTGGCGGAGGCTACAGGCGCGACCAGATCAACGCCTTGCAGGGCATTGCCACCAACGGCTTTTTTGTGTTCGAGGGCATCCCCTCATTCGAGGACTTCATCTACAACGACGGGTTCGCCAACTTTCTGTCCGGCAATCCGGTGGTGTTTCTGCAGGGCGGTGGTAACTTTGCTCGTGAAATCCGCGACCGGGCACTGGACACTTACGGCCAGGATACCTACAAGGTCAACTCTCGTCTGACGTTGAACCTGGGACTTCGTTACGAGCTGCCATTCCCCTCCACCGAAAACAACAACGAGGTAAATCTTTTTGTTCCCGGAGCGCAGTCTCAAGTGCTTCCCAATGCTCCGCCGGGACTTCTTTATCCCGGCGATCCGGGAGTGCCGGCGGGATTGATTCCAACGCAGAAAACAGCTTTCGCTCCGCGCTTCGGCGTTGCCTGGGACCCGCGTGGAGATTCCAAAACGGTGATCAGTGCCGCTTACGGAATTTTCTACGAGCCGTACTACACCGGCGAGGGCGGGCCGCTGCAGGATCCGGTCAGCGCTCCTCCTTACCTCAAGACGCAGCAAATCAGTTTTCCCGTCAACTCATTCGCCAATCCGTTTTATACGCCGAATCCTTTCAGTCAGGCTTTCCCCGAGCCGATGACGCTGCTTGTAGTTGCTCGCAACCTGCATCTGCCGTATGCGCAGGATTGGAATCTGAATATTCAACGGTCTTTCGGCGAGGACTGGCTCTTTCAGATCGGGTACGTGGGCACCACCGGTGTGAGGCTGCCGCGATTCATTGAAGGCAATCCGCCAGTCTTTGTCCCCGGTGTGGACACGACCAGCCCTGGCTGTTCGGTGGCGACCCCGTGTCCGATTTCTACCGAAAACAACGTGAACCAGCGGCGCCTCTATTCTGGATGCACTTTAGCGAACCCGAACAATTGTGTCTACAGTTCGGTCGGTGAGATCGCGAGCGTAGCAAACTCCAGTTATAACGCTCTAGAAACAAGCCTCCGAAAACGCTTTAGCCACGGCCTGTCGTTCCTTGCGTCTTACACGTGGTCGCACTCCATCGATGATGTTTCTTCNNGCGGCCGAGCGCGGCCGGTCCATGTTCGATTCCCACCATCGTTTTGTGCTGAGTTATCAGTGGGTCCTCCCGTTCCTGCAACACTCCACCAGTTGGTATGGGCACGTTCTCGGCAATTGGCAGTTAAACGGAATTGTGACTGCCATGAGTGGAGGGCCGTTTACAGTATTCGACTCAAACGATGTTTCGCTGCAAGGACAGGCGCCGGAGATCACCGGATTTTCCGCGAACCGTCCCAATCTGATTGGAAATCCAAACTCCGGCCCGCGCACGCCTCAGGAATGGTTCAACATAAGTGCTTTTCAGCAACTCCAGCCGGATCCTCTCGGGCGGTTTGACGTGTTCGGGGACGAAGGCCGCAACGTAGTCCAGGGCCCGGGGTATGTGAACTGGGACGCTTCGGCCTTCAAGAACATTCGGCTGACGGAATCCAAGGAACTTCAATTCCGCGGTGAATTGTTTAATTTGCTGAACCATACCAATTTCCGCTTGCCAGTCAGCGACATCGAATCGCCGACTTTCGGGCAAATCCAGTCGGATGTAAGCCCAAGGGTGATTCAGGTGGCGCTGAAGTTTCTTTATTGATGCTCAAACTGAGTCCATTCGCTCGAAAGCTCCTGCTCAGGGTACTTGTCGGCCTGATGATCGGGTACGTTTGTTTCGGAGCTTATGTCTGGTGGGCGATGCATCAGTCTCCTGAAACCTTTGGGCGCGTAATGGCCAGGATGCCCGGTCCCGTCCCCTTCCTGATCTTTCCATTTGAAACCGCTTGGATCCACGCTCGCGCCGGAACGCTTCACGTCGGAGATCAGGCGCCGGACTTCTCGCTGCTCAAGTTGGACAAGAGCGAGCGAGTTCAGCTCTCCGTTCTAAGCCAACAGCAACCCGTTGTGGTGTGCAAAAACCAATAGGGGACTCGCAAAGTGCAGAAACCCGGCGGTTTTTTCCGATTCGTGCGCAGCATTCGACCCGCTGTCTTTTCCGTTCCCATATCGATGTCCATTCGGTAGACTCCCGCTGCTATGCGACGGGTAAGATATCTCATTGCGGTTCTCTTCGGTTTCGCTTCTGACCTCCGCCAATTCCTGCGGTCGACTTTTCAGTCTCGAACGGCTCTCGTGGCCGAAAATCTGTTTCTGCGGAAGCAGCTTGCCTTCTATTGCGAGCACAAGGTGAGACCTCGACCGATGACCGATGCCGCGCGGCTGAGCCTGGTTTTATTGTCCCGGCTATTCGACTGGAAGAAGGCTCTCGTGGTCGTCAAACCCGACACCCTCATCGGCTGGCATCGCAAAGGGTTCCAGCTGTTCTGGCGCTGGAAGTCTCGCCCTGGCAGGCCAGCGCTACCCTTGGAGATCCGCGAATTGATTGCACGCATGGCGCGTGAGAACCCAACCTGGGGTCAGGCGCGAGTCGCCGCCGAACTCTCGCTTAAACTTGGGATTTTCCTGTCGCCCCGCACGGTACGCAAGTACTGGCCGTGGGAGCCAAGTGATTGCCGCGAGAGAATCTCTTCACAACCGTGGACGACATTCGTGCGTAATCACGCCAACGCGATAGTCGCCAGTGACTTCCTGGTGGCGGTAACCGCGCGCTTCCAGTTTCTCTATGTGCTCGTCATCCTGGAACTGGGTTCGCGGCGGATTCTACACTGCAATGTGACTGCCCACCCCACCGCAGAATGGACCGCGCAGCAGTTCCGGGAGGCGATCCCGAGCGAGCACAGATATCGGTTTCTCATTCATGATCGGGGCTCGATTTTCTCGGCGGAGTTCGACAACGAGCTGGCGCAAGGCTTTCGATTGATGGTGCTGCGAACGCCGCCGAAATCACCCCAGGCCAATGCCCATTGCGAACGACTCGTTGGCACGGTACGGCGCGAGTGCTTGGATTTCCTGATCCCTCTCACGGAGAAGCATCTCCGTCGGCTGCTGCACGAATGGGTCCGCCACTACAATGGCAGCCGTCCACATAGCAGTCTCGGACCCGGCATCCCTGACCAAGGGCGAGGGCCAACCCTAGCGACTGGGAGCAATCGCCACCCGATCACAAAGGCTTCACAAGTGAGTGCTCGCTCTGTTCTCGGGGGATTGCACCACGAGTATGCTTGGGACAGGATTGCCGCATGAAGAGACGGGCAACAAGCTTGATCAAGTCGCCACTGGCGTGGCAGATGGCCGATGCTCCAGTCCCCCATTCCTTTCCCGTGCTCGCCGAGCGTGGTGGTACCCAGATCAGAACGCCGCGTGCGACGTTGCTGGTGGATACGCGGGAGCAGAACCCCTTTGACCTTTCGCGATTCGGCGGCTGGTTTGCTGGAGTGGAGAAAAAAGCCCTCACACTCGGCGACTACTCCATCGCCGGTTTGGAAGATGTATGCGTAGTAGAGCGGAAGAATCTTTCGGACCTAGTGCACTCGCTGACGACCGAACGCGCAATCTTTGTGAGCCGGCTCAAGAGGATGAGCTCCTATCCCCATAAACTGTTGGTGATCACCGCTGCACTGAGCTCGGTGAAATCGTCGTACCCATTCTCCCGATGCAATCCCAACCAGGTCATGCAGGCACTCATCGCGGTGCTAGCGGGTTGGGGCGTGCCTTTTGTGTGCACGGAAACGCATGAGTTGGGTGAGGAGACCGTCGCTTCCTATCTGTATCAAGTTCACCTTTACCACTGGCTCGAATCCAATGGATACGGGAGATGGTTGGTAGATGATGATTTGTAATTCAGGGCTATGTTAGGCCAGGATTTTCGGCCGCAATCGATTTCTGCGTAGCACAAGAGTGAGAAAGGACTATGCACTTGCGTCCAGCCGCCCAATAGTCCGGGGATAATGAGACTTTCTCCGGTGAGTGGCTCGGGTTTTCTGTGCCATCGCTAAAGTGAGTTTTCGGTCTCCTGCAGGTTAGTCTGTTCGCGTTGAGTAGGAACAGACTGGCGTACTCGCCCGGCGTTTGCTCCCCCGAAAGCCCGGTGAGGGCGTCAGTTGCTCAGAATTGGTGACGATACGAACAGAACTGTCAGAAATAAACAAAAACTCTTCCTATGGAGGAAATCTTTTACAGAAGCTCCAAAATAAAACAACTACCTACCCCTTGTATAGAAGAGTTCGCAGTGGATTGCTTCCTATTGGAAGCGCATCCCGCAAATTAAAAGCTCTTCCTAGATGAGGAAATATGGAAAAGCAACATGAAACACACTGTGACGGCAGCTTCACGCCGGACACCGACTCTAAATCCGATAACCAAAACAATAACGGCAGCACGCAGGAGAACCAGTCGCCAAAAACTGTCTCGCCCCGCAAGCTGCAGGCCAATCGTGAAAATGCGCAGAAGTCCACGGGGCCCAAGACCGCGCGCGGCAAGCGGTACAGTTCTTTCAATGCCCTGAAACACGGTTTGCTGGCGAGGAAGGCGATGTTCGCTCCCGATGGGAAACTTCTCGATGAAGGCCTGCAGCGCTTGTTCGAAACCCTGCACGACCGCTACAGCACCGGCGAGGTTGCCGACGAACTGCTGATCGAGTTGGCGATAACGGATTACTGGCACCTGCAAAAAGCGCTCGAGCACGAACTCAAGCGCCCTACAGACCAATTCCATCCAATTTTATTACGCTACGTGGCAGCGAATCGCCGTGCTTTTGACAAGAGCTTGCAAAGTCTAAGGCAGTTGCCGGCTAATAATAACAATAATGATGAGGAAGCTAGGGCGAAAACGGTAGATGGCGATTCGGACTCGCCCGAAACCGATTCATGGGCTGCAACGCACGGTGGTGAGACACCGTTGAATCTTGCTGGGCAAGCGCTTCCGATTTCCACAGAAGCAGGCGGTCTGGAGGAAGGCGCCGAAATGGAAGAGAACGGGATAACGAAGTTTCCTGCGAACTCCGTCGATGGGGAAGTCGGCGGCGAAGAAGAAGGTAAGGCATCGGCATAACGTCGCTGCGCAACACCAGTGTCTCGAGGGGGCAAATCTCAGACGATACCATCAGCCAGACGACCGGTCGACTCGAACTGGCAGACAAGGGCACGCTCTTCCTGCATGAGATCACACGGGTGCCGCTGGACCTTCAGCCTAAGCTGCTTCGCGTGGTGAGGAGCGGGGAATTTGAACTTCGGGGTAGCACGCGACGCATCCGGGTGAACGTGCGCTGGATCGCCTCCAGCCGGCACGATTTGGCAGAGCGCGAGCTACATCGATTTCGAGGGGATCTGTACGACCGACTAAACGCAGCTCGCATCGAGGTTCCGTCTCTGCGCGAACGCCGCGAAGATATCCCCTGCTGGTGAGCTATTTTGTCTAGAAGTTCGCTGACAGAATGAATAAGCACATCGTAACTGTGCCGACTGAAACCATGAATGCCCTAACGAAATCGGACTGGCCGGGCAACGTCGGTGAACCGGAAAGCTTTATCGAGCGGGCAGTCATATTGACTGAAGGATTTACATTGCAGCTGCACTCGCGGAGCTCTGACCCGGATCGGGAAGGAGATGTTTGCGGGTTATTGATCGCGCGTCTCTGACAAAAAACTGCCGAGCGATTTTCGGCTTTAGTGGCCGGGGATTAGAAAACTACACGTTCCTAACGCCTGAGTGGGAATTAAGAAGTCCGTCGTAGCCGAAATCGCGCAGGAACCAGTTCAGCTTCCAGGGCTTTCGGACTGCAATAGAGCCGGCTCGAAAGGATGTGGCCAGCACACCGGCTGGGCTCCAGAACGGCGAGAGCCAGCGTGTAGTAAGGTTTTTGTGCCTGTCGCCGAAATTGGACGCGTTGCACGCGAACCAGGAAGACTCCGTCGCGGATCTGGTCGGCGGCACAGCGATCGGCAGCGTGCAAGCCTGTCATCTGGCGTTTCATGCGGCACCTTCTTTTTGGCCGGGGTCGCTGTTGAGCTGGCAGAGCAGGGCATTGCGGTCTTTTTCGGCCCAGTCGGCCAGTTGCTTGACGAAGGTTTCCACCTGTTCGCGGGTGGCATCGCGAAGCGTCTTGACGCCACAGAAGTCGGTGGCGTAGGCCTTGACCAGGTTGGGATCGAGTTGACGCTGGCGGATGAGCTGGCAAAGGCGGTCGCGAATTTTCGGGCCGCCGTTGTTTCCGTTGCCATTGGATCAGAAGAGGAGAACCCATCAGAAGAGAAGAATCAACAGTCTGAAGGAAAGGGCCGACAATCTGAAGAGCTTGTGGAACGACTACGCAGTGAGGAAGTCGCCTGTCTCCTTACCGTACTTGACAATCGGTTGAAATGGCTTAGCGAGCTTGCGCGAGACGTGACAGAGTGCGAGGATCTCGCAGTAGACGCGGAAGCTCGGAGCTTCACTTTGCCGCCCGCAGATGCAACTGACAAACTCACGCGCTACGAAGCTCACATGGACAGGCAGCTCTATCGCGCGACGGACCAGCTGGACCGTCTGAAAAGACAGCGCAGAGGCGAGACGACCGCCTCCCCTCAACATCAATCTGGAAAGGGGAAGATAGGCTTTTTGCCAAACAAAGCCAAGAAGTGCTTTGTTTTCAATGACAGCGATCCGGAGAGATTCTGCAAGGGAAATTGTGTACTGACCTCCACGTTACCCAGGGCATCTCTCGAAGACTGAACGAAGGGAAAATTGCGCCGAGTCTAGAGATATTGATTCTGCTGTCCGATCGATTTCACAAGGGCGTGGATTGAATATTGCGGGGAGAAGGGCAGTAGTCTAGACCCCAAGAGACTGCGATCAGGATAAAACTCCGAGCCCTCTGCAAAGAAAGTGCCTGGTGGCCAAGCAGAAGGCCAGAGTCAAAGACTCATGAACTGAGGGGGAAAGACATCACCCCTATTGGCTGAGGGGGGCTCGTGCGCGAAGTAAGGTCACCAGGTGATTGAGGGGTGCCTTGTGCTTCCTCAACATGAGTCTCAAAGAGGCAGATTGGACACTGAACCTTAGGTGTTAGCTGCAATGGCAGGCCGAGAGTACAGTTTCCGATAGGCACTACTCGGGGCATCATCCGGCCGAAGGAGAACCACAAGCATGCAAACTGAGAGTTACAGCGAGAGGAAGCCCATAAATCGAGCAAAGATAATGGTCGTGGATGATGATCCCGATCTCAGACAGGCCCTGAGTTGGCGTCTACGGGCCAATAACTATGATACGGTGAATGTTGGCGACGGATANNTGAAAAACTTGCAAGACTATCCGGCGCTTTCCGTTATCCCAGTGATCGTTCTCACAGCTCGCGATCCCGAGGGCAATAAAAGACGTACCCTCGAATCAGGTGCGGTCGCTTTTTTCCAGAAGCCGGCCGACAACGGGGAGCTGCTGGAAGCGATTCGCGCCAGGCTGCAGATAGTGTGGGGCTGGCGTGGCTTGCCATCGTAAGCAAAAAACGCACCGACTATGTAGCGTTGGATCCCTGGCGATAGACAGCCGGTGCGTCTGTTCATCGTCAAGTTCAAGCCCCGGACGGCGTGCTTTCTGGCCACAGCCTCCGCCCCCGTACTGTCAGCAGTGCAGCGATTGGACTGGTTTTTAGACTCGATCCGGGAGAAAAATTCTTTAGTCGTCACGGGAAAACTTGAGGAATTTGATGAGCCATCCCGAAGCGAGAAGCCATTTTGAGACGGGAGCGAACCTTTACCTACGACGACGTGCTCCTACCGCCTCTTCGGAGGCATCCTGCCGGTGTCCCGCCGGGACGCGAATGCAAGAATCGATTCGCAGCTTAAGAAACAAAGACATTCTCGTAAAGTCAGTCCAAGAAAAGACTTTCGTAACGAAAGACATGAGCAGAAGTGAGCATTTTTCCTCTTGGCAACGGTTAGATCATGGGAGAGTGAAAATAAAGAAACTTTCACCCCGTCAAATTGTCTCAGTCGCCTGTCATATTTGCGGCGTACGAATTGGCGAGGCTTGTACATTGCAAATAGGAGACAGACGATTCGAGCCCCACGCAGATCGAAGGATGCTCGCGAATAAGGCCATCGAGCAAAGATTAACAGAGCGGCATCTGGCAAACTTAAAGGAGTGGACCGATGAGCTATACCGAAGCAAGAAGCCACTTTGAGAAGGGGACATTCAATACCGCTGATAAGGGGGTGATCGAGATGTTAGACGGACTCAAACATTTATCGCACGCTATCGAAGAGGACCTGAGAACGTTGGAACAGAGCGTACGGAACATCCGCGACGTCCAGAGTAGCAAACAAATCCCAGGCTCTTTTACTTAGCCCACGTCCCCTTCGCCGTCGACTGGACTGGTACTCATTGTGGACATGGCGGCTGGGCTTCTGGGCTCTTACCAGTATTTCCGGGCTCACTGAGTAGGTTATGCAGGACTCCCATGTGAGCCCAGTCGCAGCGCTCCCAACGTCGGGCGGAACGGCCCGTGCCCCTGCGGCTCCGGAAAGAAATACAAGCGGTGCTGCGGGGGGCGATGGTGAATTGAGCGAAGCAGCCCCCAACGCCGAATGAGAATCAAACGAACCTTGAACCTGCAAAATTTGGTAGCAACTTGTAGCAACCGTGCCCAAAATTGCCTCAATCTGCCTACCTGAACTGCTCGGAAGTCGCTGAAACCATTGATTTCAGGTTATTAGCAGTTCAACAGGTAGGTTGAAGGTTCGATTCCTCCCGCTCACCATCCTTTCAATCACTTGCCGGGGGTTGCTGTTTTTCGATGTGCCGTAACTCGATCCGGCTACGCTCTCCAACGATTTTCTTTTTCGCTTCATCGTCAAGCCTGAGTGAACGTCCGTTTTCCTTCATCAATTTGAGTCTTGGAGCGTGGCGAATCAGTGTCCACTCCTCCGGCTTGTGCAGCATCATTACTTCACGTTCTCAGCGCGCAATTGGCATTCGAGGACACGGAGAAGAAAACCGTTCCATATTGAAAAGGTTTATGCGTTCTTTATGAACTTTTTACCCGCTCTTTATGAGTTTTCGGGTGTGATAAAGGTTTGGCCATTAAAGGAAGGCGGCGAGAAATGCGATCTGTCCATTCAGTCAGATTGAGCGAACCGCAATTGAGTCAGGCGAACTAGATTCGGACCGGAGAGGATTCTAACTTGAAAATCACCAGAGCTGTATTGCGTAAGCCCGTAGCGGTTTCAGCCTTCCTCCCGATGCTTGCCTTGAGTCTCGGCGTTGGTCAGGGTGCGCGCTGTTACGCGCAAACTCAGACCCAACCGAACGATCAGCCGAAAGTGGCAGCCCTGCACGAACCGTTGCCCAGTGACACAAGTACGA
>PLKR01000568.1:11479-12941 GCA_003140655.1 Acidobacteriaceae bacterium
CCCCGGCCGCAACAAGCGCGGCTCCGGCTGTTTTGGCGGTGCAAACGCCGGGCGACTCCCCGGCCGCCAAGCCCGCAAAGAACGCAAAGATCGATCCTTTTTCCGACTGGGACTGGACCTGGTTGAATGGCAATCCACGCACCAAAGAGGCGGCCTTCGATTCGAAATTCTTCACCCCGGAAATCCGGACCGATATTTCTTACACCTACGATTTCAACAAACCGGTAGACAACTCGATAAGCGGGTCGAGCGAAATATTTCGTTCCAACGAAATCCAGTTGGAGCAACTCGGCCTGGGCGGCGACTTCCACTTTGACAACGTTCGCGCCCGGTTCATGACTCAGTTTGGGATGTATTCCGAAACGACGCCACGCAATGACCCCAGTCCGGCGAAGGGCCAGTGGGACCTCGACACAGCCTATCGCTACCTGGCAGAGGCATACGGTGGATACCACATCAATGTGTTGAACGGAATCAACGTGGACGCCGGCATTTTCCTCTCGTACATTGGTCTTTTCAGTTACTACAATTTCGATAACTGGGCCTACCAACCTTCGTATGTTTCCTCCAACACGCCCTGGTTTTTCAATGGTTTGAGAGTTCAGATTTTTCCCAACCCCCATTTGAAGATCGAGCCGTGGTTTATCAACGGATGGCAGTCGTACGGCTCGGCCAATTCGCGGAAAGGTCTGGGTGGACAGATCAAGTGGACTCCAAGGCCCTGGGTGAACGTCATTTCCAANNAGGACCCTCGACAAGATGGCGCTCTCGTTCACCGGCGATATGGGCTGTGAATTTGGCCCCAGCACGACCACCTCGGCAGGCGTATATCTACAAGGTGTGGGCTGCCATGGCGATACTAAGGACGCGAAGTCGGTCGGGGGCGACTATTTCACTGCGGGAATTAATCCTAAGCAGAGCTTTATCGGCTACATGCTCTACAACCGCATGTGGTTCAAGAAAGACCGGTACGCATTGACAATCGGCGGAGGCCAGATCAACAATCCCGGACGCTATCTGGTTCTGGACCCTCCGATCAACGGAGAGACGGCAGAGTCGGCGGGGATCAGCGCACCCTACTTTACCGGAAATCCCTCAGATCCGTTCAAGGCTTGGGATTCATCGGTTACGTTTGACTACATGCCCAGCCAGTACATCACATTCCGCTGGGAATACGACTACCGCCATGCCAGTGTGCCGTACTGGTCGGGCGCGGGTGGAATCACGCCGCCGGGTTCGGGCGGCGTGCCATACACCAACAACGGATATCCTCAATTCTTTGCCTGCAACGACGGAAATTCGTCCATGCAAGAGACCCTCAGCGCCGCGCAAACGGCCTGCGGAGCACAGAGCAGCACCGTATGGTTCCCCGATCTGCGGCGGGACGAGCAGTTCTTCGATATCGATATCATGGTCAAGTTTTAGCCGCGACCTCAGAGCTCCGGGAGCGGAAGTGTGAGCG
>PLKR01000568.1:12989-13230 GCA_003140655.1 Acidobacteriaceae bacterium
ACTCCAACGCCGGCGGCTGAAGAAACTGAAAAAGAAAGGAAGGTCGCCGCCGCAACCGACGCGGCTAAGCAACTGTTGCTCGTGATGGACACGAACAAGAGTGGCAAGGTCTCCAGGGAAGAATGGATGAAGTTTATGGAGGTAGAGTTCGACAGACTGGACAAGGACCACAAGGGACAGCTGGACGTTAAAGAATTAACGCAGTCACGGGTGCGGGTGCATCCATTTGTCGGCAAGTGAC
>PLKR01000568.1:13336-14859 GCA_003140655.1 Acidobacteriaceae bacterium
CATCCAGAAGGGATTCACCAAATTGGGCAGCGCTTCTGACGCGTTGTAGATCTGCACCACCCAGCCCAAATGCACCTGATGCAGATTCGCGGCCTGCAGGACATAGGGCGCTTCGATGACCCATTTGCTGCCGCCGGAAGGAATGAAAACGCCGAGCACCGCCGAGTACATCGCCACCAGCAAGGGATAGGTGCCGTGGGTGCTCACAGAAGCGAAAAGCTTCGCCAGCGCATCGGCAATCCCTGTTCCAACAATCATGCCAAAGATAACGGCATAAAAAGGGAACTGGATTATTACGCCGCCGGTGGCTGGAATGCACTCGGCTACGGCTCTCATAAAGCGCTTGGGGCGCCAGTGCAGCAAAAGCCCAACCGTGATGAATATTAAGTTGTACGTATTTAGATCGAGCGCGGCCAGTGCGCCTTGCGGTGAGGTGCGGAAGACGTCGATCAAATACCAGCACAACAGTGCGGCAACTAGAACGGTAAGCAGCGGACTGTATTCCAGCCACTCACCGGGCTTGCTCCTATCTTCCAGGCTGGAGCGAATCGGTTCGTACTCGATGCCGTAGGATTCAGCGGTTCTGGCATTTTCCGCCGAAGGCGTCGACAAGTAGGCGATCAGCACCGACAGTACGATCAGGATCACCGTGGTCGCCATGCTTTGCCACAAGAACAAAGTTTGAGTGAGCGGGATCAGACCACTAATGCTGAACAATGAGGGCGGCATTGCCGACTTAGTCGCCATCAGCATGGCGGCCGAGGACGATAGTCCCATCGCCCACACGGCGCCCAGTCCGAGATACGCTGCGGCGCCAGCGGCGCGGTAGTCCATCCCTTTGACGCGATGAGCGAGTTCGCGAACAAAGAGTCCGCTGAAAATCAGGCTCAAGCCCCAGGAGATCAGCGAGGTCAGCATGGAGAACAATGCGACCAGGGCGACGGCTTGCCGCGGCGTCTTCGGAATCCCGGCTAAGGCGCGGATGGCGCGATATACGATGGGCGTCGAGGCGACGACATATCCGCCGACGATGATCATCACCATCTGCATGGTGAAAGGAACCAGAGTCCAGAAGTTCTTCCCACCCTGAATGGCCAGTTTGCCCGGACTTTGATGAAGCAAAAGTCCGGCAACAAAGACCACCACAATTCCCAGCAGCGCAAAAATCAGCGGATCGGGGAACCATCGTTCACTCCAGCGGGCGAGTCCCAGTCCAAAACGAACGAGGTGCTGTTCCTGAGTTTCCGCATTCTTCTTGCGTGGCATGTGCATACTCGATCCTTTCGGTTCGGCAGCGGTCTGTGCCCGACATTCTAGCGTGAATTTCTTGTTAGGCAAGCGTTGTGCCGGATTCCATGATGGTGTAGGATGCGTGCGATTGGCAGGATTGGCTANNGTGTACGCCCTGGCCTACCGTTACTACAGCGCGTTCATTGCCGCGAAGGCTCTGGCGCTCGACGATCGCCGCACGACTCCCGCGCACACTTACGCGGACGGGCATAACTACGTCGCTTCGCCGCGAT
>PLKR01000326.1:0-4373 GCA_003140655.1 Acidobacteriaceae bacterium
TGCTTACGAAGCTCTCGAACGAGAAGGTGCGGTTGAAGCTGCTGCGTTCGGGTGTGGGTGCGATTACGGAGACCGACGTTCTGCTGGCCTCGGCATCGAATGCAATCATCATTGGCTTCAACGTGCGGCCGGAGCGCAAGGCGCAGGAAATCGCCGAGCAGGAAAAGGTGGACATCCGCCTGCACTCGATCATTTACGAACTACAGGATGAGATCAAGCGCGCGATGAGCGGCTTGCTCGAACCTACGATCAAGGAAACTTACCAGGGCCGTGCCGAGGTGCTGAATGTTTTCCGCATCCCGAAAGTTGGGACCGTTGCCGGCTGCCGCGTGAGCGACGGCTTGATCAAGCGCGACTCCGAAGTGCGGCTGCTGCGCGACAACGTGCAGGTGTTCAAGGGCAAAGTGGGCTCGCTGCGGCGCTTCAAGGACGATGCCAGCCAGGTGACGAACGGCATGGAGTGCGGCATCTCGATCTCCAATTACGGCGACATCAAGGTGGGCGATGTGATCGAGGCGTTTGCGACCGAGCGAATTGCCGCGGAAGTAATTGCTTAAAGCAGTGGCCAGTGGTCAGTGGCCAGTTGAACCACTGCACAGTGCTTAATTGCGAGTTGTGGTTTCACTGACCGCTGACCACTGACCACTGCAATGATCGCCTTCCTCACGCTCGAACTTCACATCGAAGCGGCGCGATCCCTCAAGGACAAACGGCAGGTAGTGCGCAGCCTGAAAGACCGTCTGCGCGCCAGCTTCAACGTTTCGGTCGCCGAACTTGAGGCCAGCCCAGTGTGGAATCGCGCCACGATTGGCGTGGTTAGCATCTCCGATTCGCGCGATTATCTCGATGGATTGATGAAGAACGTGGAGCGGACGGCCACGCGCATTGCCAATAACCACGGGGCTGAAGTGGCGGACTCGTTCGTAGAGTATCTGTAGCTTCTCCGGCCGCTCGCGCGTGGCTTTCAGTCGATGCGCTTGAGGGGTATATCTTCGCCACCCGTGTGCAGAGTCATCATCGTGGTGTGGCCCTCGCTATCGACTTCGAAGGTGTAGACATCGTCAGCCGCTTTGGAGAAAACTTGCCGCTCGCTCTCCGGAAATAGCTCCTGTTTCGGTTCTTCGTTCTCCTGCACGGACAAATGGTCGCCCTCTCGACGGATGGTCAGGATGAGGGTCGGTGGGTTTCCATAGCGGCCGACATATCGATCGAGCAGCTTGGAATCGACGGCCATAACTTTGTGCTCTTTCAATGGCTCGCGCGGAGGCAGCTTGTCGTAGGGAGTAAAGCTTTCCCACTCGATGGGAGTGAATGTGTTCCTGAGCAAGGTTTCCAGCAGCTCCTTGTAGATGCCCTCGCCATTCGAGCTATTGGTCATGATCAGAATGCCCGTCTTGCGTTTCTCGAAGCAGGCGGTGTAGTTTCGCCAGCCCTCGGCGTGGCCTTCTTTGAAAAAGGCTTCGCCATACGGAGCCCAGTACAGTCCCCACGCTAGCCCGTAGCTCAGGCGGATCGGTTTGTTCGCATCCGTAGTCTCGCCGGCCAGAGTTGGAAACTCGTGCTTCGATAGAATCTGGATCTGCGGACTCAGCATCGATTCATAGGTCTGTTTTCGTAGTCGTTTGCCCTGCATCACGGCCTGCATGAAGCGCGCAAAGTCGCCTACGGTCGTCACCATCCCACCCGCGGCGTCGGTTTTTGTCCGTCTATCAGGCGCGATGGGCCGTACCCACTCGTCGTAGCCGTTGGCATAGTCGCTCTCAAAGCGGGTCTCCCAGACCATGCTGGACCGCGCCATACCAAACGGTTCAAAGACATCAGCTCTCATCAAATCCTGCAGGGACTTGTTAGTGATGGTCTCGACCACGAGTTGCAGGAGGTCGATGCCTTCGCCGGAGTAGGCAAACTTCGATCCTGGTTCAAAGTTGATGTTCAACTTGCGGTCGTCGTTGACCCATCGCCAGTTGGGAAATCCGCTGGTATGACTTAACAGCATTCTTGCTGTGATTCGCTTGTAGCGCGGGTCATCCGCCAGATCCCTGTACATGGGGTATTCCGGCAGCGGCTTGGGTAAATACTGGTAGATGGGTTTGTCGAGGTCGAGGAGTTTTTCATCGACAAGTTGCATCACCATGTAGGCGAAAGCTACTTTGCTGAAGGAAGCCGCGGCCATGACGGAATCTTCGGTCAGTGGCAGATTCTTTTCTTTCTCGCGCACGCCATACGTTTTTAGATAGACGATCTTGCCCTTATCGAAAATCGCGATGCCGACACCCGTAACTTCGGCAGCCTGCATCACACGGGTGACGGTAGCATCGATCTCTTGGGAAGTAATCTTGCTGCCGTCCAGACGCTCAATGGTCCCCTGTTGGGCGGCTGCCACAGTGACCATCACACTCGTCGCTGCTAAGAAAAAGAATCTGTTTCTCATCACGCCTCCGGCCAAACCATCAAACACAGGAATCGGACGTAAGTTCCGGCAAATGCGCCCTGGGAGCGTTTTTCTGAAAGACGGCAGCGCCGTACGGTGGTGCGCTGTAGACATCGCTATCGCATTGTTACCTCTGTACTTACCCGCATCACTCCTTTGTGCGCGACAATAGCACTTCAGGGCCAACACTGGCAGCCGATTTTCTGATATTCTCATGCGTTTTACTTCGAGGTGACGCGTGGAGAAGCGCGGGGTGAAGTACCATCGCGGGCGGTTGGGCGAGGCCTTGCGCGAGGAGATCGAAACGCTGGTGGAAGGGGAGCTGGCGGATCCGCGCATCGGGCTGGTGGGCGTGACGGCGGTGCATGTGGCCGACGATGGCCGTTCGGCGCAGGTTTTGGTGGATGTAGATGGCGACGACCAGGAAGCGGATCGCAGTCTCGAAGGCCTGATCGCCGCCAAAGAATATATAAGGCATGAACTAGTGGAGCGTTTGCGGATAAGACGCGCGCCGGAATTGTATTTCCGGCTGGACCGTTCGGAGCGGGAAAAGGCGCGGGTGGAAGAACTGTTGGCGCGGGCGAAAAAGAGAATGAAGACTCGCGCGGGATCGGGTGAGAAGAAGGCGTAGAGACTATGTTGCAGGATGTTCTCCAGCAAATCGAGCAGCGCGATCGATTCGTGCTTACGTCGCATGCGCGGCCGGATGGCGACGCCATTGGATCAGCGCTGGCGTGCTGCCAGGTTTTGCGCTCCATGGGGAAGCAGGCCGATGTGGTGCTGCACGATGGCGTGCCGCGCATCTATCGTGGGCTGCCGTTTGCCGATCAGGTGCGGCAGGCCGATCGCGTCGCCGGCAATTACGAGGCGGCAATCATTCTGGAATGTGACAGCATCCATCGCACGCGCCTGGAGGGATTGGAAGACCGCTTCCTGATCAACATCGATCATCACGTCAGCGGGCGGCCATTCGCCAATGTGAACTGGATCGATCCGCATGCCGTGGCCACGGGGGAAATGGTGTTTCGCCTGGCGCGCGAGGCCGGCACCCCGTTCTCTCCGGAGATTGCGACCTGCCTTTATACTGCACTGATGACCGATACGGGTTCGTTCATGTTCCAGGGGACGAACGAGCGCACGTTCGCTCTGGCGCGCGAACTGGTTCTGGCGGGCGCTGACCCTTCGCATTGCGCGCGCAGTATTTATTTTGCCCACTCGGTGGCGAAGATGAGGTTGCTCGGAGAAGCGCTGCGCAACCTGAACACGGAAGGCCACGTCGGCTGGACCTGGGTGACGCAGAAGCAAATGGAACTTTACGAGGCGAGAGAAGAAGACTGCGAAGGCCTGGTGAATTACGTGCTTTCGATCGGCGAGGTTGAAGTGGCGGCATTCTTCCGCGAGCTGCCCGACGGGCGTTTTCGCGTGAGCCTGCGCAGCAAGGGCAAGCTCGATGTGGCGCGAGTGGCCGAGCGTTTTGGCGGCGGTGGGCATGAGTGCGCCAGCGGATGCTCGGCGGATGGGCCGCTGGACACGGCGGTGCGTCAGGTTCTGGAACTGCTGCGCCGCGGTCCTTCCGTACAATGAATCAACGTCAGGTTTCAAAGTTTCAACGTTTCGAGGGTCAATTCGTCGGATGTAGCTTTGCTGGGATCACTTTGAAAGCTTGAAACTTCTGAAACCTTCGTCCTCCCATGACGAATCGCACCCGTACCGACTCGCTGTTGCTGGCGGGCTTTTGCGCGTTTCTGTTTCTATACGGACTGGGACAGTTCGGGCTGATCGGAGCCGATGAGCCAAGGTATGCGCAGGTAGCGCGCGAAATGCTGGAGCGCCACGACTGGATCACGCCTGTGCTGGGCGGGCGGCCATGGCTGGAAAAGCCGCCTCTTTATTATTGGCAAGCCATGCTGGCGTACGCGATCTTTGGAGTGAGCGACTGGGC
>PLKR01000326.1:4383-5684 GCA_003140655.1 Acidobacteriaceae bacterium
CGGCTTCCTCTGCCGGGATTGCCGGATATGCGCACGCCGCCTCGATGGACATGGCGCTGGCGGCGGCTTTCACCATTGGAATGCTCAGCTGGTGGGCCTGGCGCGAGAGTGAAAAGAGGATTTACCTCGCAGTCTTTTATGGCTTCATGGCCGTGGGGATGCTGGCGAAGGGGCCGGTCGCACCGTTTCTTGCGGCGGTGGTGATCGTCCTCCATGCGAGTATTGTTCGGAAATTGCGCCTGGTTCTGAAGTCGCTGTGGCTGCCGGGAATTCTCCTGTTCTGTGCGATCGCGCTGCCGTGGTATGTGGCTGTGCAGATGCGCAACCCAGAGTTTTTTCGTGAATTCATCGTTCGGCAGAACCTGGGCCGGTTCTCAGAGAATCTTTATCACCACAGCGAACCTTTCTGGTTTTACCTGCCGGTAATGGCGCTGACACTGGTTCCCTGGACGGTCTTCGTGATTGCAGCCTTGGTGCAGGCGGTGCGCTTGTGGTGGGCTAAACGAAGGCCAGTGGACGCTGCCGACATAGATTTCGAAAAGCAATTCAGCATTTTCGCGACTTGCTGGCTGGTCGTGCCCGTTGTGTTTTTCTCGATCTCGCAATCGAAACTGCCCGGCTATATTCTTCCCGCGATTCCGGCGGGCGCGCTGTTGTTAGTCGGCTATTTACGTCGACATCTCGAGCAAAACGAGGCTGAGCCGCCCGCGATGTGGCTGGTGGTGCTGCACTCCCTGGTGGCCGCGGCTCCGCTTGTTCCAGCCCTACTGATTGCCTACCTGATCACGCAGCATCGGGTTCCGGGAGGGCAACCGATGCTGGTGGCGCTCGGCGTTGCATTTGTGCTGTGCGCTGGAATTGCGCTCACGCTGGTCCGCAAGACCGGTCTCCGCATGCTGCGGTTCGTCACTGTGATTCCGGTTCTGCTGGTGGTGGGAATCGTGTTGAGACTGGGATCGGTGGATCTGGACCAAACGTACTCGGCACGGCCGTTGGCGCGTGAAATTGCCCGTATGGAAACGCATCCGCTGCCGCTGGCCGTCTACCATGTTCGACGCGAACTGGAATACGGACTGACCTTTTATCGCAACCGGCTGACCTTCAATTACGACTGGGGCAGCGTTCCCCAGGAAGAACACTTATTGGTGGCGCCGGAGAATTCGCAGGTGGAGATTGCGAAGCTGGTGGCAGGCCGGCGCGTCTCTTATCTTGGACATTATGCGGCGCAGCGTGTGGACTACTACTGGGTTGCGGCGGCCGGGGCTGTTTCCACGCATTAGGTTTCACGGTCGCTGTTGCCG
>PLKR01000095.1:0-4836 GCA_003140655.1 Acidobacteriaceae bacterium
CCACCATGGCGTCGGGAGCCGCCTCCAATAGGCCGCGGTATTTTGCCTCCGACTCTTTGCTCTCACTGAGATCGTGGCTGAACTCAGAAAATCCCTGCAGATTTCCGACCGGGTCGCGCAACGCTGTGAACGTAACACCCGCCAAGAATCGGGAGCCGTCTTTCCGCACGCGCANNCTTCCCCGCTTGATATCTTCCGGCGGAAAGAAGCAGGAAAAGTTATGACCGATTATCTGATCTGCGGTATAACCTTTAATTCGTTCGGCGCCGGCATTCCAACTGAGAATCCGGCCCTGCGTGTCCATCATGAAAATGGCATAGTTCTGGATTCCATCGAGGAGCATCCGATATCGCTCTTCGCTTTCTCGGAGCGCCTCGGCCAGTTCGTGTCCGCAGGTGTTACGCTTGGGGGCAGTAGCGGAGGCAGCAGTCGAAGAAACCGAACTTCGAACCGCGAATAGTTTTTCAGTCATATAGGCCTCTATCTTTTCACCCTGGAGAAAGTTCAAGCAGCAGAAATCCTCATCAACCGGGCCGAGAGAACGGCTAGAACGCGTCACTATGTGATTGGCAGCCGTCGTCCGCAAGTGCAATAAACGAACCCGCTGATTTGTCACTGCCGTCATTTTGCGGCCCGAGCCGTTGCTAATAGTGCTTTTGAATGCAGGGTGGTGAGGCTGTGCTCGCAAAAAGTGCATTTGAACACCGCGCAGTCATTCATCGGAGTGCTGTCATATCTCACAACTTCACTGTAGTCTCTTTTCCTCTCCGCATTTTGGGCAATAGGTGTACAACCTTAGAGCAGGAAACACTCTTCGCATTCATAGTCTCGGCTGCGAGCGAATTGTAGAGATTGCCAAGATCGGACGCGTAAACCGAATCTGACGCAGAAGTCTGCTCGGAACGGCGGAAGGCGGCCCGCTTCGCCACCGCCCCAGCGCAGTTCGGCACTGGGTGAAAAACGAAAGCGCCCGGAAAGCCGTTAGCTATCTTTGCGGCAGAGGAGGTCACGCATCGCTAGCCTCCGAGCTTCGTTCGCTTCCATAAGAGCCTTGCGCTCATCGGCGTCGGTGGCCCGCTTCGTTTTGGGATCAACGTGTTCAGGTTCGCTGCACGCCGGGCAGCGGTTGGCAAAGCCGGGTTTGTCCGGCTCCAGCGCGAACTCTTCTGAACAGACGGTGCAGACTTGGATCGTAAGCGCCATCTTCGGGCCGCTTCCGCCACTTAGCACTGATGCTCGTATAGTTCCTTAGCCATGCTATGTGCCACGGCTTTAATTGCATCCACGCGCTTGGTGCCCCGTGAGTCTGCTTCCAAGTGTTGCTTTAGCAGATCGCAGTGGCCGATGATGACAGCGAGTTTGTTGGCTAGAGTGTGTACGAACTGTGAATGTATCTGGTTGGGTAAGTTCAAGTTGAGATCGGATCCTTCCGCCCAGTTGGTCAAAACGTTTCTGGCAAATGGCCACCTAACTCCATCCTACTTGTTATTGCCAGAGGGTGCCGCTTTCTTAGGGCTCATGTGGTCAGCAACCAATGCGCGCTCTCCAATCTTCTTTTGGGCGCCCTTAGAAGTTTGTGAGCACTTTTGATATGCGCTTCTGGCTCGGCTGAATTGTGCTCGGATTCATCTGCTAGCCTATCCGTCATGCAGAATCCCGTCAAAGAGCGCATCGCTGCCGCCGCCGAGTTTCAGNNCAGTGGCATCGTCTGGAGCTGCTGGACGGGTGCCTTGGCGCATCTCGGCGTGGCCCGCGCCAACGCTTTGCAGGCGATAACCTCGCAGGGAGCGGAGTAGCATCCTTCGGCCTGACCGCCGGTATAAGTCCCATTCGTTCCCGGAGCACAATTGAAGGTGATCGTGAACGTGATGTTTGCCGAGGGGACATCCGCTATGTCCGGTTCTTGATTGGTGTTTTGAGCGATAGCGACGTAGCTAGTCCCGTTATACGATGTAGCATCGTTGGGGTTGTAGCTTGTAGCTGAGTTCCATGGGCCGCGCCAGTTGAAACCCGTGCCAGCGGCACCAGCAGGACCGACTGGACCAATTGGACCCTGAGGACCGGGAACAGTAGATGCCGTTCCTTGTAAACCCTGTGGACCTCCTGCTGGACCTTATGGTCCCTGTGAACCATCAGTGCCGTTCGTCCCAGCCGGACCTTGTGCTCCGGTTAGACCCATCCGTCCTTGCAGACCAACCGCCCCGGCAGGACCAGCAGCCCCGACTGCGCCAACACCCGCCTGTGCTACCAAGTTCCACTGCGCGTTACCGGAACTGGGAGTGATGACGAGAGTAGCAGTGCCGAGTGGCGGGCAACCGTTGACGATTAACGGCCTCCCTGATAGTTCACCGGGAGGTTGGGGAATTGTGGAGTTTTTCGCCTCCGGTGCAGGTGGGGGAGTCTCAGGCCCGATGATCGCTGTGTCGCTAACGGCGCGACAGGCAGCGGGCTTGATGGAAGCGGGTCCGCTGGTTTGGTCGCCAAACAGCGTGGCCTTCGTACCCGGAACAGCACCGTAATAAGACACGGCATCGCCCACGTTGTAGCTCGTGGTCGCGCTCCACGGACCAGTCCAGTTCATGCCCGCACCGTTCGCGCCGTTCGTGCCCGGAACGCCCTGTGACCCAAGCGGACCTTGTGGACCCTGGGGACCTGCTGCATCATCGGCTCCGTTAGTGCCATTCGCTCCAGCGGGACCACACGGGCCTTGCGGACCCATAGCGCCCGTGGCTCCCGTTAACCCGATGGGCCCTTGTGGGCCTTGCAGACCAACCGTTCCGTAAGTCACGTCGAACGTCGCCGAGCCCTCGCTTCCGTTAGTGACCGTCAACCTGTAAGAGCCCTGCTCTTGCGCGGCCAAGTTGGCCACGACCGAAGTTCTGGAGCATACAGTCGTCACCAGCGTGAGCTTGGTTCCGTTAAAAGCGACGGTAGCCGCCTTGAGATCAGCGCAAAATCCCTGCCCCGTAATGGTAATCGTGTTGCTCGTTTAGTTGATCGATACGCTGTCGATAACGACGGGCGTGACCACCGCGGCGAAAGACGGCGCGGAAACCAACAACAGCAAGGTACACAAGTAGCGTTTCATTTTATTGTCCCGATCCAGTCCGATCCTCGGCTAGCGTCCCAGTCAGAGGTTCGTGATCACGTGCTCGCGCTGCGCTGCGACGTGGTCACGATCTTCATCAATCATGAACGAGTAAATGGGAAGCTCACGGGTACATTAGACGTGATGTGCCACGATCAACTGGTCTAGCCTCGCATTGTGATAAGCCGTGACCGCGAGCATCTTTGGTCACATTCCGTCCGCATAACCCGAAGCTCGGCGACCCGTTGCATGTATTCCGTAATACGATAACTTTCGGGGTGGATATAGCAATTGACTGGAGGTGGCGTGTTCCTTGGTGCGAGACTCCTCATAAACAGCGAGCAGTCGATATTCTTCGTTGTTTCGCGAGAGTCTTACGTCTGGTCTCATTGTGTAGATGTTATACAGACGAGCGGGCGATGAAGCGCACCGATAGGCCAGTGACCCTGCTGGGCAGGAGAGCACTTAGATGAACATCGGAGGGCGGTCTGTGACGAATGAACATAGTGCGCCTATACAAAAGGAAGGGGGCAAGGGAGCGGGCTTTGCAGCACCATTCGCACGTGAGGAGAAATGGGAGAGGCACCGCACTATCTCTCCCCTGTCCGCAGGATATTTTACGCCAATAACTATCAATGGTAGTAGATGGAGATTTCACAGCCGAGCCGGTCGACCGTGAGTTTGCAGAGAAGTTGTTCTATGCCACGCACACCACTGATCTTGCGAAATTCCGTGGCTGATAGCAAATAGACAACCGGACGCGCTTTTCGAGAAGGAGGACATGTACGAAGGGGTGGTTGTACAAGGCAACTGTTGTAATAACATCTAACAATCCGAAAGCGGCGGCCGCCCTCCAGGAGCGGCACTAGAAGGAGTGGGGATATGTTGGCATTTATAGACGATGAGCCTCTTGCTGATCACTGCCTGCCGGTTCGATTGAAACTAAACCGCCGCCTAGCAAAAACAGGAGGCAATAAGATCCTCGTCATCGACGACGATCAGATCTTGTGTCTTGGCATCAATGCCCGACTCAAGGCTAACGACTACAATCCGTGTTTCGCGCATGATGCGGAGTCCGCGCTCAGCACTGCGCTTGCTGAGGTGCCGGACCTTATCATTCTCGACATCGGGTTACCCGATCGTGATGGCTACTCTGTTATGCAAAGCTTCCATGCATTTCCTGAACTTGCTGACGTGCCGGTCATCGTCCTAACCGGGCGCAACGCACTTACCCACCAAAGGCGCTGTCGCGACGCTGGAGCCAAGCGATTTTTTGAGAAACCTGTCACTAATCTCCGTCTGATGACCGCAATCCAACAGCTTTTGGGATAAAAGTCCGAGAGCGCTGCCTCCTAAACTAGATCCCGGAGGTGTAATGCTTTGGATCGTTGATAGAGGCGGCCCGCAGGGGAGAGTTTCAAAGTGGCAGTACTAGACTTTTGTGTTCGACGGCAACGCGGTCGACCTTTGCCATCCTACAATTTCGCCTATCCAAACAAACGTCAGCGACATGCGGGGTCTTCGCGGCGTGACTGGTGTGCGTTCGTGCGATTATTGTTGTTATCAGGCGTGGCTGTTTGACCTGCCCCCCATCTTTAGTCCAGGGATAATGAGACTTTCTCCGGTTTCTGTTCGCCCCGCGTGCCTGTCTCGGTAGCGGGGATGGGGGTGTGGGGCAAGGGGTCGGCGTTTGAGACCCCTTGCCCCACTCCAGCTGTATAGAAGCTCACTGCTGACTGCGCTGCGAA
>PLKR01000095.1:4945-5698 GCA_003140655.1 Acidobacteriaceae bacterium
AGACCTTGCTCGTAAGCCCATTGATCGACCGCACGGCTCACGAACTCAGGTCCGTTGTCGCTGCGGATCTGTCGCGGCAGTCCACGTCTCTGCTTCAACTCTTCCAGTACGCGCACCACGCGCATCCCACCCAGCGAGGTGTCGACCTCGATCGCCAGGCACTCCCGCGTGTAGTCGTCCACGATGTTCAAGGTGCGAANNCGAAACCTCCGCCCCGAGCTGAGCGCATCCGTCATGAAGTCTACCGACCACACCTGGTTGGCTGCCACTGCCTCCGGCAGCGGCTGGCGCACCGTGCTGCGCTTCCGCCCACGCTTGCGCCGCAGCGCCAGCTTTTCTTCTACATACAGCCGGTACACGCGCTTATGGTTTACCTGCCAGCCTTCGCGCTGCAGCAGGATCTGCAGACGGCGGTAGCCGAACCGGCGCCGAGCTTCGGCCAGCTCGCGCAGCCGCACCCGCAGTCGCTGGTCCTCACCTCTCCGCCTTCGATACCGACACGTCGCACGATAGAGTTCCATCAGCCCGCAGGCGCGTCGCTGGCTCAGCTCGACTTCGACCTGCATCACCAGCACTGCCTCTCGCCGCATCTCCGGGCTCACCACTTTTTTGCCACTACCGCCTTTAACGCCCGGATGTCCACCGCCTGTTCGGCCACGATGTGCTTCAGCTGCCGATTTTCTTCCTCCAGTTGCCGCAGGCGCTTCGCCTCGCTCAGTTCCATCCCTCCAAACTTACTCTTCCACCGATAAA
>PLKR01000390.1 GCA_003140655.1 Acidobacteriaceae bacterium
GGGGGCAGGTGGACTCGGAAGGGAGGCGAGAGTATACTTCGCGTCGATTAATTAATCCCCAGGGAAAAATGGCACCGACGCGGGATGAGTTTATCCTCCCTTGGCGGCCACAGCGATTCTCTCAGAGGAGGTCAATGCCGAAGCGAACGCTCGTAATGGTTCTCGTTGTTCTGCTCTCCGTCGGTCCTGCCTGCTATTCACGAAAAGTTCAAAAGGTGGCGACTGTAGATGTGCCACAGCCCAAAAACGAGAAGATTGTTGGGATCACAACCATAAAAGGTGAGGACGTCTCTTTCGATGCGCCGGGAGCGTCCATCAAGAATGGGACACTTTTCGCCTCGGTAAGAAAGACTCCCTACGAGGTTCCGCTGGACCAGGTACAGCGATTTTGGGTGGAGACAAGCACGCTGCAAAAGGGGCGAACCATCGGTCTGGCCGCGGCAGTGACTGTTGGCACGCTGGTGCTAATTGCGGGCATCGCGGTAGCCCTGAAGCAATCCTGTCCATTCGTTTACTCCTGGGACGGTTCGCGATACGTGTTTGACGCCGAACCCTATGGCGGAGCCATCTCCCGTGGTCTGGAGAAGGACGACTTTTCGCAATTGGAACATCTTCGCGAGCAGGATGGTCTCTACAGGCTGAAGCTTACCAATGAAGTCGATGAGACTCAGTTCACGAACCTCACCGAGCTTTGGGTTGTGGACCACGCTGCAGGAACCCGCGTAGCGGCAGATGTCAGGGGCAAACTGCATACTCTGGTAGCGCCACAGGCTCCACTGTCTGCGCGGGACGCCGCGGGACATGATCTCCTTCCCTGGCTCCGTGCCACCGACCGTGTGATTTGGGAACCGCCCGCGGTGCCGGACGCCAACGGTAAGTTGCAGAGTGACATCGTTATGACTTTTACAAAGCCGGCAGGTGCGACCCAGGTGAAGTTGGTGGCCAACGCTGCGACCGGTCTTTGGGGCTCGTACATGATCAAGAAAATGGTCGAACTACGGGGGCGCGATGTCGGTGCCTGGTATACCTCGATGGACGAAAGCCAGTCGGCCCGCGACGCACTGTTCGCCTGGGAAGTTCGCGAGGAACTCTTCGCGTTGAAGATCTCTGTCGAGGAACCCACAGGCTGGGAGGTGCGCGGGATTCTACCGGGGACGGGTCCGTTTATCTCGAAGGACCGAATCGTCCTGCTGGACGTAAGCCGCGTGCAAGGTGATCAATTGCGCATTCGCATTCAACCTCCCGCTGGATTTTGGGCCCTGAACTCGTTTGCCGTGGATTACACTCCGGACCATCCCGTCAGCGTGGAAAAGATCGAACCAGCGACGGCGAAGAACCTACAGGGGAAAAATGTGCTGCAAGAGTTAGCCGCGAACGATGATCGCTACCTGGCTATGCCTAATATAGGCGACACGGCTGACCTCACCTTCCACGTGCCGCCCCAACCGGCAGGGACAGACCGAACCGTATTCCTGCACAGCCGCGGATACTACAAACTGCATATAGCCGCGACAGGCGATCCCGATACGAAGACCCTGCAAGAGATCGAGAACGTGCCGGGAGCTGCTGCCCGCTATGCGGCAAACCAGTTCGCACAGTGGCAGGTCGCCGGGCTGCAGAAACAATGAGCCAGCGAGTCTGGCAGTGAACGCTTACCTCGACTATGCCACGCCCAGTGGTAAGCCATGAGCGGGCGTCGAGTGGCAGTCACAGGCTTGGGTGTGATCTGTGCCCTGGGCAATAACGCTTCTGAAACGTGGAACGCAGTCAGCGAGGGCAGATCCGGAATCACTCCGATTCATTCCATTGAAGTTTCGCACCTTCGGTTTCGGAACGGCGCTCAGGTCACTCACTACGACCCCAGCCGACACTTTGAAGCCAACTGCCTGCGCCTGCTCGATCCGTTTTCTCAATTCGCGATCATTGCAGCCCGCGAGGCCCTGCAAGACTCCGGAATCACACTTACCCCGGAGCTTCGCGAGCAAGCCGCCATTGTCACCGGCTCGGGCATGGGTGGTCAGTCCACGCAAGACGCCGGGTTCGCAAAACTCTACCAACCCGATCCGGGTCGAGTCGATCCGTTCATCATTCCACGCGCCATGGCGAACGCCGCAGCGAGCCACATCTCAATGGAGTTAGGCGTGACGGGTCCGGCATACACGATCTCGACGGCTTGTTGTTCCTCTAACCATGCAATTGGTCAGGCTTTCTGGATGGTTCGACACGGGATTGCAGAAGTGGCAATCGCGGGTGGCAGCGAGGCTCCTTTTAGCTTTGGTCCACTGAAAGCCTGGGAGGCCATGCGAGTCGTTTCACCCGACACCTGCCGGCCTTTTTCCAAAGACCGGCGCGGCTTGATTCTGGGGGAGGGTGGAGCGATGTTGATACTGGAACCTCTGGTTGCGGCCAAGGAGCGCGGCGCGACGATTCACGCCGAAATCGTGGGCTTTGGAATGTCATCGGACGCTCATCACCTTACGCACCTCTCCAGCGATGGTCCTGTCCGCGCTATGCGCGGGGCATTACGGGATGCACAACTTCTTCCGGAGCAAGTCGGTTACATCAATGCCCATGGTTCGGGCACGCTGATCAATGACCCCCTGGAAACGCGCGCCATTCGTGAACTCTTCGGCGCCCATGCCGACCGGCTAGCCGTGAGTTCCACAAAATCACTTCATGGCCACGCTCTGGGTGCGACGGGCGCAATGGAAGCAGTCTGTACGGTCCTGGCGCTAAAAAACGGCCTGCTTCCGCCCACGGCCAACTTTACTGCGCCTGATCCAGATTGCAATCTGGACGTGGTGCCGAATTGTGCTCGTTCGGCCCAGGTGGAATTCGCTCTCTCCAACTCTTTTGCCTTCGGAGGTCTCAATGCCGTTCTTGCGTTCCGCGCTGTATGAGCATCACCTTGATGCCGTGCCTGGGTCGCAACGTGATCGACGGTACTGCCTCGACGGGACATTCTGGTGCAACCCGGATCTGATACTTCTGCGCGATCGTCGCCAGTACTAAAATAGCCTCCATCGTGGCAAAGGCGGCACCGATACAAGAGCGCGGTCCTCCGCCAAAAGGGAAGTACGCGAACTTGGGGGTCCCCTTCGCCCGGTCGTCCAGCCAGCGATCCGGATTGAAGCGCTCGGGTTGCTCAAAGTATCGCGGGTCGCGGTGCATGACCCACTGGCTCATCATCAGAGTCGCTCGGGCAGGCACTCGATAGCCGCCAAGCTCGCAGTCCTCCAGAGAGTTTCGGACAATGGCCCAGGCGGGCGGGTAAAGGCGCATGACCTCCTTTACCACTCGCTCCGTGTAAGGCAGTTTCGACAGATCTTGTGTTGTCGGGCTTCGGCCATGCAGTACTTCTCGAAGTTCCGACCAGAGTTTTTTCTCTATTTCCGGATGCTGAGCCAACAAATGCCACGTCCACGATAACGAAACCGCCGTGGTCTCGTGCCCGGCCAAAAGGAGAGTCATCACTTCATCGCGCAACTGCTCGTCTCGCATACCACCGCCGCTTTCATCCTGAGCCTGCAGCAACGCTGAGAGCAAGTCATCGGCACCCTGGCCATTCGAGCGCCGATGGCGAATAAGACCGTACACGATGTCATCTAACTGGCGGGCCGCATGCCGGTAACGGATGTTGCCGGGTGTCGGCAACATGCGAAGAAGCGGAGGTAAGAGCATCCGTCCGCCTGAACCCAACTCCATGACGGTGTTCAGCGCGGTTGCAACCCGGTCTCTTTCCGACGTGATCTCGACATTAAAAAGCGCCTTGGCCACAATCTCGAGCGCGAGGCGCATCGTGTCCCGATGAATGTCCCGAACCTCTCCATCGCGCCAACCCGCCATCATCCGCTCCGTGTAAGCCACCATCGTGTTTCCGTAGGACTCGATTCTGTCCCGGTGAAAGGCCGGCTGGATCAGGCGCCGCTGCCTCAGCCACGATTCTCCTTCGTTGGTCAAAAGACCATTTCCAAAGATCCGCTGATTGGATCGGAGGGCCTCACCCTTGATGAAACTCCGGCTGTTGGTTGCCAGAACGTTCTCAATAAGATCGGGGTGGTTGAGGAAATAGATGTGACGGTAAAAAGCGCGGTAGTAGAAGATGTCACCGTATTGACGGGCCCACTGCGTATAGAGCCCAAGCGGGTCGCGGCTTCCCAACGGAAAGTTCCCGACTATGCCGCGATTCCTCGGACCTGGTGGACGAAGCAAAGGCGTCATGAGCTGGTTGCGAGTACCTCTTTTACCGATTCTGATGATAAGCCACAGTCTGCCTGACGGCGCTAACGCCTGTTAACAGCAGTTAGCAGGAACCTTTCCCGTGGTGCTTCTCCGCATCAATCTCCTCCGCATCATTTTGCGGCCAGCTACCTGTAGTTCCTTTTATTCTTTGTAAATGGTTCAATTGTTTGCCGGATAAAGCCGGGCGAAATTTGTTCTCCGTCCAGGCCATAAAGTTCCGGCCATCCATCGGGAAGGTAATAGGTCCCGAAGATCTGGTCGATCCAGGGAAAATGAACAGCGAAGTTTTTATCAAGGCCTTCCTTTTGAGAAGTATGGTGCCAGTGGTGGTATCTGGGCGTCACCAGACATTTTGCGAGCCATCTCGGGCTAGGTGCGAAATTGCAGTGAGACCACGTAGCCTGAAGTGTCACAAAAATCAAATACCCTAAAATGATGGATTGAGAAAAGGCGATCATCAGAGGAGTCATGATACATGCGCGCACGATTATGTCTTCGAAGAAGTGACCACGCGACCCCGAGAGCCAGTCAAGCGCTGTGGAAGAATGGTGAACAGCATGAAAACTCCATAGAAATGGAACTTTGTGAAACGCTAAGTGAATAAAATATTCGGCGACGTCAGCGACTAGAACGGCCATAAAGAACTGTAGAAGCCAAGGCAGTCGTGCGCTGAGAGCTTGGAGACCTGGAACGCTCACATATCTTGCGAACTGGACCGCGGGCAACAAAATCAGAAAAGATAGGATCTGTATTGGGAGATGAGTGGACATGAAGTAAACCACATCCAATGTCCACTGGTCGCGAAACGTTCCTTGCTCCTGATGCAGCGGCCAGAGCCTTTCGAGGGGCACGTAAATAGCTGCTGTTAAAAGGAGGTCAAGCAAGAACCAGTCGAGGCCAATCGCAGGCCCGTCATGGAGGTCCTTGTTAATCTGTACGCTTGAGCCACCCAAAGCGGCAGCAGTCATGGCAAGCAGGAGTCCAGTGAGCGCCAAAACCTTTTTCTTGCGAAGAATTGAGGAAAGGATGCCGAAAGCAGCTCCGCCCACAATGAGGCATTGGATCAGGGCGCGGATGGCCTGCATGGGATAATGCGAACGAAATTGGGGAACGGTTAGCAACTGAGGGAAATGGAGGCAGAGTACTGCGCCGAATGAGAGAAGGCCGAAAAAAACGGATAATACACCGCTCCACCAGCCAGTCCCCATACCGGTAGACTCAGCATCACCGAAAAGCGCATTGATTTTCTGCTCGATCACTGTTTCTCAGCCTACATGACTTTCAATGATCACGGAACTCTGAAAATCGGGTCGAATCGTGACTCAATGAGGCTGGAGGTGTCGCACAAGTTGCCGCGCCGGGATGCGCCTCAGGCGGTGAGCAAACTGCGCGGAACAATGTCCTAAGAATCTTCTATTTCATTCTCCCTGGCAGTAAGGAGAGGCCGTTGACGATAAATCGCGATAGCACTCATTGACCCAGCAGCAATTCTCAATGAGTGAAATGGCCTGTTAGCAGAAGTTACGATTTGCTCGCGGGGAATGGGGGTCGGGTCGTTACTCGCGGAATCACTGCAGCTTCGCATATTCGGCCTTGGCTTGCTTAAGGATGGGGATGTCCGGGTCGGCGTCTTTCCATAAGGTGAGGAAATCTTTGTAGGCAAACCCGATTTCCACGACATCGAAGGTCGGGAGTCTGCTGTGCTCGATGGTGTCGCCTAGGGATTCCTCGTCGATGGTGTATATCGCTGGAAGGTCTCTCGCCATCGGTTTGTAAATAAGCGGGGACTGTGGAACCGGGCTGCGTGGCACCTCTGGATGAAATTTTTTTCACACTATGCAAGCAGCGGGAAATGGTGTAAGTTCGTTGCCGTTTCTGAAATCAAAAGAACATTTCCGTTTAGTTGGGTCCATTGATAACAATCTCAGACAGATGATAAAGGGGTCCCATGAAACTGTACGCGCGTTCCAAGATCTACATCGCGGTAACGGCAAGCCTGCTCAGTGTCGCCGGACTCTCATCTGTGTTGGCGGCGCAGGCTAATGATTCCGCAATCGACAACGCGGAGGCTCAGGCGCGTGAGGCTTGGCGCGAAACCATGCACCAACTCAGCACACCCGATACAGGGTGTTTCCATGCCTCCTACCCCAGCACTGAATGGGAGAAGGTGGAGTGCGCCGAGCCACCAGCCTATCGGTCTGGGCGTCCAAACCCTGAGCAAACGGTCGGGAACGGGTATGATTATGTCGCTCAGGCGCCATCAGGGCACTTGTTGACCTTAGCGGTCGGCAGTTTCCCAATTGTGACGGGCGTGACATCCGAAAAGGGCGTAAACGTGCCATTTGGCGGTGGCGAGAGCGATGGAATCACTGGTAAGAACGAGTATACGCTGCAGGTCAATACCAATTTTGCAAATACTTCGGCTTGCGATGGATATCCGGATTGTCTAGCTTGGCAACAATACGTCGTCTCAACCAATACCCCCGTGTCATTGACGGGCGACAAGCTTAGCGGAAAAACCGAGGTATTCATAGAATACTGGTTGATCAACTATGGTATTGATAATGGCGAGGATATTTGTCCTGCAGGGTTCATAGATATCGGTCCATCCGGTGAAGGGGGGGATGACTGCGTCCAGAATACGCCGGCTGCAGTGGTGTACAAGGGTCAACTGCCGATCACCGATCTCGCAAGTCTGCAACTCTCGGGTTCAGCAGCGGCAAAGGGAACGGATAAAGCCACTGCCACTTTTGACACCGAGGCTTATACTGCAACTGTAAAAGATTCCTATACGGATATCTCGAGTGCATGGATCCAGGCGGAATTCAATGTGCTGGGCAATGCCGGCGGATCGAGAGCGGACTTCAATACCGGTTCGTCGCTCACTGTGAAGGTCGCCCTGACTGATGGATCAACGACTAAGCCGACGTGCGTTTCGCCTTCGGAGTATGATGGCACCACCGGCGAAACCAACAATCTAAAGCTCGGCAAATGTACCG
>PLKR01000322.1:0-211 GCA_003140655.1 Acidobacteriaceae bacterium
CCATGCGCGTGAGAATTGCGGCGAGCGCTCCGCCCATGGTGATGGCGGGCAGAATGAGGCTGGCGAATGAGCCGGCACCGGAGACAGGGAGCCATCCCAGCTTGATGGCGAAGAGAAGAATAAGGATGGGGCCGAGCGCGAAATTTGGAAACGAGAGGCCGAAGAGGCTGACTACGCTTAACAGGCGGTCGTCCCAACGGTTGCGGCGCTG
>PLKR01000322.1:221-562 GCA_003140655.1 Acidobacteriaceae bacterium
AGCGATGCCAGCGTCAGTTGCAGCGTGTAGGGATAGCGCTGGGCTAGCAGGCGCGTGACGCTTTGGTTGTAGCGGAACGAGGGGCCCAGGTCGCCGTGGAGAACGCCTTTCCAGTAGTGGAGGTATTGCTCGCCTAGCGGCGCATCGAGGCCATAGGCGTGGCGCGCAGCTTGGATGTCGGCGGCTGGAGCGCCTTCGCCTAGCATCTGCTGGATGGGGTCTCCGGGGACAAGGTGGATTAGCAGGAAGACAAGGCTTACTACCAGCCAGATCACTGGGAGGGTGTAGAGGACGCGTTGGAGTAGGGCTTTCGGCATGACTTCAGTGGCTAGTGATCAGGG
>PLKR01000322.1:573-4529 GCA_003140655.1 Acidobacteriaceae bacterium
TGCTTGGCGCTCTCCACTTTGCTTTCGGCGCCTTCTACTTTTTCGATTTTTACTTTCGCGATGCGGTGACCTTCTATCTCTTCGACTGTGTAGCGATGGCCTTCGTATTCGAAGGATTCGTTTAGGCGCGGGATGCATTGCAGACGGGCAAGGACGAATCCGGCTAGGGTTTCGAAGCCGGCGTCGCGGGGCAGCAGCAGGCCGTGCTGGGTTTCCAGGTCGCGGATGTTTACCGAGCCTTCGAGCACCAGGATGGACTCATCTTCGAGCGCAGGCTCGGGCGGGGAGACATCGAATTCATCTTCGATGTCGCCGACTAGCTGCTCCAGAATGTCCTCGACCGTGATTACGCCCGCTGTGGAACCGAACTCGTCGACTACCACCGCGAGGTGACGGCGGCGCTGTTTGAATTCGGCCAGCAGTTCCGCCAGGACTTTGGTTTCGGGGACGACCAGAACGTCGTGCATGATCTGGCCGAGTTGCATGCGCGCGATGCGCGAGGCCACAGGCTGGCCGAGATTGACGAGCCTGAAGCGCACCCAGCGGACTAGCTCCTTGTAATAAAGGACGCCCACGATGTGTTCGGGGCCGCGCTGCGGATCGTAGACAGGGATGCGCGAGTGCTGGCCTTCGACCACGCGGTTCAGGGCTTCGTCGAGCGTGAGATCGGAGGGCAGGGAGAATATATCGGGACGGGCGACCATGATTTCGCGGACGGTGATGTTGTCGAGTTCGATGGCGTTGTGGATCATCTCTTCCTGCGACTCGGGGATCTGGCCGAACTGGCGGCTGGCGGTGACGATGAGCTTGAGTTCGTCAGGGGAGTGGACGGCGCCGCCGCGGCGGGCGTCACGCGCGCCGAAAAGCCGCAAGACCAGACCGCCGGACCGGCTCATGAAAAAAAGCACGGGGCGAGTGAGGGTGAGGAATGCTTCCATGGGAGCGGCCACGGCGAGGGCGATGTGTTCGGCGCGCTGCAGGGCCAGAGTCTTCGGCACCAGCTCGCCCAGCAGAACGTGCAGGTAGGTGATGAGGCTGAAAGCGATCGCGATGGCGATGCCGTGAGCATAAACCGCGGCGTGTGGAACTTCGTGAACGAAACGGAGGGACTCCACCAGACGGGCGACCATGGGTTCGCCGATCCAGCCCAGGGTGAGGCTGACCATGGTGATGCCCAGTTGAACGCCGTTGACGACTTCGTCCAGACGCTGATGCAGGCGCTGGACGATGCGGGCGCCGGTGCGGCCGGATTCGATGAGCTGCTGAATGCGCGTGTCGCGGACGCTGATCAGGGAGAATTCCGCAGCCGCGAAAAACGCATTGGCTGCCACCAGGAGAAGGATCAGAAGCACGCGGAGCAGCACAAAGGCGATCATGTATGGGTAATTCTGATGGGTAATTCTAGCATTCCAAAGGGGCTGGGAGGTCTTGGATGAGTTTCGCCTAGGTCCCGCTAAGCGAACGCAGAAGTCAAAGGTTTAGAAGTCAGAAGTAGAACGTTAATGTACCCACGTCAATGCACCCATTTGTTACTTCTGCCTTTTCTGGTGGGAGGGGTTCGCAAAAATTCGATTCCGCGAGGCTACCTTTTTTGCATGGGGACGGTCTAACCGGAAGGTGGCGAGTGGTTTAGCTGCCGCAATCATTCGGCTTCGTCTCGAAATCTCTGGAACAAAGGCAACTCCGGCTGCGTACCAGCTAATGAGAGCGCAGAACGGCTCTTCCTGCGGGCCATTTCCATCATTATTTAGGAGGCGGTTGTGAACGGAAACGGAAATAATAAGAAGAAGCGGCGCAAGCTTGTTATTTGGGGCGTAATTGTGGTGGTGATCGTCCTCCTGATTGCAATCGGTGTGTTCGCGGCCACGCGTGGCGGCACCAAGATTGATCCCTCGAAGCTGGCGAAGGTGGAAAAGGGCGACCTGGCCAAGAGCGTGGTGGCGACCGGCAAAGTGACGCCCATCACCAAGGTCGAGGTGAAATCCAAGGCCAGCGGAATCGTGAAGAAACTGCTGGTGGATTACGGGGATCGCGTCACCAAGGGTCAACTGCTGGCGCAGCTCGACAAGATTGAGATTGAGGCGCAGGTCGCGCAGTCGCGTGCTGCTTTGGACGCGGCCGATGCCAACCTGAACAGCTCGCAGGCCGACTTCGAGCGGGCCAAGGTGGACGCGGAAGGACCGGACGTTCCACTGCTGAAACGCGCCTATGACCGCGCCGTGGGGATGGCGAAGGACGGCGTGGTTTCAGCATCGGCGCTGGACGACGCCGAGAAGAATTATGAAATGTCTCTGAACAAACAGAACGTATCCAAGGCGCAAGTGACGGTGCTGAAGGCAAAGATTGCGCAGTCGAAGGCGCAGGTCGCCCAGGATCAAGCCAACCTTACACAGTTGGAGGAGCAGCTCAGCTATACCGATGTTGTTTCCCCGATCGATGGCATNNGGTTCTTCGGCCACGCTGGTGATGACGCTGGGCGATACCAGCGAAGTTTATGTGAAGGGCAAAGTGGACGAGAGCGACATCGGCAAGGTGTATCTGGGCCAGCCAGCGCGCATCAAGGTGGAATCGTTCAAGGATAAGACTTTCACGGGAAAGGTAACAAAGATTTCTCCGATGGGCGTGGAGAAGGACAACGTCACCACGTTTGAGGTGCGGGTTTCGATTCAGAATCCGGGCGGCGAACTCAAGGCCGAGATGACCGCAAACGCGGAAATCATCCTCGAAGAACACCCGAACGTGCTGCAGATTCCGGAAGGCGCGATTATTTACGACAAAGACAAGAAGGCCTCAGTGGAGATTCCCGACCCGAAGGGCAAGGACGGCAAGGATAAGATCGCGGTCAACATCGGGATCTCGAATGGCGCGAAAACGGAAGTGCTCAAGGGATTGAAGGAAGGCGATCAGGTGGTGTTGCAGTAAGAACTCGGCATCCGGCTTCCGGCTTCCGGCTTGAAGAACAATCCTGATGACCCGGACTCCGGATGCCGGGAGTCGGAAGCCGCACTGGGATGCTGACATGACTCTTCTCGAAATCCTGCGCCAGGCTTTGGCCACATTCCGAGCCCACAAGATGCGGACTTTCCTCACCATGTTTGGCATTGTGTGGGGCATCGCGTCAGTGATTTTGCTGGTGGGGCTGGGGCGGGGGTTCAGCGTCGACCAGAAGAAGCACATGGAGACGCTGGGCAAAGACCTGGTCATCGCCTGGGGTGGCCGCACCAGTTCGCAGGTGGGTGGACGGGCAGCCGGACGCGAAATCCAACTGAATGTGGATGACGCACAGTTGATTCACGATGAGTGCTACTCCGTGAAGAATGTGAGCCCCGAACTGCGGCGCACCATTCCCGAGGTAAGCCAGTTCAACTTGGCCAGTCGGGGAGTGGTGGGAGTGTGGCCGTCGTATCAGGATTTTCGATCTCTCAACCTCAGTGAAGGGCGGCTGATCACGGAAGATGACGAACGCGACGCCCGGCGCGTGGTGGTGCTGGGATTCGCGGCAAACCGGCAACTGTTTCCAGGACAGCCTTCCATTGGCGCCATGCTGCTGGTCAAGAGCGTGCCTTACACCGTGATTGGCGTGCTGGCAGAAAAGAAGCAGAACTCCAATTATGACGGTCCGGACAACGACTACCTGTTTGCGCCATATTCGGCGGTGGCGCGGGATTTTCCGCCGCCGGAGAAAAAAGGCGCGGGCATTACTCGAGGCTGGCTCGATGACATCGTTTTCGAGGTGGCCGACCCCGAGGAGCACGATGAGGCCGTCCTGCAGGTGCGGAAGACGCTGGGGCGCGTTCACCATTTCGACCCACTCGACAAAGATGCGGTGTTCATTTGGGACACCATGGAAGGCGCCAAGCTGCTGGATAAGATCTTCGGCGTGGTCACAATCTTCTTTGGATGTGTGGCCATCGTAACCCTGTGCCTGGGCGGGATTGGAGTGATGAACATCATGC
>PLKR01000182.1:0-426 GCA_003140655.1 Acidobacteriaceae bacterium
CGACAAAGCCGGAAAGAATTCCGAGCGATGCCCCGCCTTCTTCCGCGGACGTAACAACTTCTCTCACATGCCTTGATTCAGTGGAGGTGAACGACTTCACCAGCTCCGGAATCAGCGCTCCGGCCAGCGTTCCGCAGGAGATAATCGCCCCCAGCTTCCACCATTGAGAGGCGTCCCCGCCCAGCTCAGGAATAATAAAGTAGGACACCAAAAACGTCAGACCGATCGACACAATCGAAGTCAGCCAGACCAGAGTCGTGAGCGGCGTTTCGAAATTCATTTCATTCGCGTTGCCGAAGCGGCCCTTGGCGATGGCCGCATTCAGGAAATAGGAAACCGCGCTGGCCACCAGCATCATCACGCGCATCACAAAAATCCACACCAGCAACTGCACCTGCACCGTCGGACTCTTCACGCCCAGCAGAA
>PLKR01000182.1:546-2665 GCA_003140655.1 Acidobacteriaceae bacterium
CGCAGCGCAGCCGCCCCCAACGACTCGCCGATAGCGAATCCAATGAAGCACGGCCCGGCATAATCCCCCGGAACGAACAGCAGAATGATCAGCATGATCAGCAGTTCCACGCTGATCAGCATCATGCCGATGCTCATGCCCGCCTCCAGCGGAATCTGATAAACCGGAAACGGTTTGCCTGGTAAAGCCGCGAACGCGGTCCGCGAATTAGCAAATGTATTAACGCGAATTCCGAACCACGCCACCCCGTAGCTGCCGCCGATCCCGACCAGGCTGAATCCCAAAATAATCGCGACGCGCATCGCTTCCATATGCTGGAGCACGCCAAAGTACAGCAGAATGATGACCGCAATAAACGCCCACAGCAGCAGGATGAACCGCCCCTGCGTCACTAAATAGGTTTTGCAGGTCTCATAGATCAGCTCCGAAATCTCGCGCATCGAGCGATGCACCGGCAGGTTCTTGAGCCGCATATAAATGACCATGCCAAACCCCAGCCCGAAGATGCAAAACAGAATGCCGATCATCAACAGCCGATGCCCGTCGATGCCCCAGTTCAAAAACGGCACCGACGAAAGATCCGGCAGTTTCAGCGAGGCTTCGCCGCCGGCGCCTTCGCCGCCAGGTTGAGCCACAGCCCGAGCGGCGCCAACGCCAACCAGCGCCGCCACGCCCAAAATCTTTTTCAGTAAGCCAGATGCCACACCGCATCCTTCAAACGCAGCAGTGGCGAGCCAGGTGCGCATAATGAGTCCTCCAAATGAGTCGGTTTCAGGAATACAAACGTGTTTAGGCACCGCCTTCCGGCGAACCATCCCACGCCCGAGCACGCCCAGTGCAGCACAGGGATTCACTCGCCGGAATTCCGAACACGCTTCCACCGCAAAACCTGAAACGGAGTGTTGGAGCTTGGCCGCGTCGGAGCAAGCGCCCGAACCGGAAAACAAACTCCGCCCGGACGCACTACCTCAAAACGGGCATTTATAACACTTCGCAACAAAACGGTCAATCGCAGGCGCCAAATGTGGAGCGGGCGCCCTCGCCCGCTGCCTTTGACCCTAGATTTTGACTTCACGTCCGCCAAGAAACCCAAGGGCAGAGACCCACCCCGCCGCCCAGGTTTTACTGACCACTGGCCACTGACCACTGACCACTGCTCACTGGCCACTGCTTCCCAGCCACTCCCAAGCCTCCCGATACCCCTCCCACCGCGGATTCCTACTCTTCAAATCCGGAAAAAACCTCAAACTCTTCACTCCCTCAAACGCCGCGATCGGCAGCAAGTACCAAACTTCTTTCCCTTCAGCGATCACATGCGCCGCCAGCACATCAATATCAGCGGCCGTATAGGTCTTCTTCCCTCCACCCCGCGTAGAATAAACCGGCTGCACATCATATCCCCCGCGATACAACCGCCCCGTACCCTTAACCTGCACCCGCAAAAGCCGCCCTCCCGGCCGCGCCCAAACGATAAAGTCACACTTCTCGCTATCCCCCCAAGGCACCGCCAGCCCAAATCCCAACGTCTGCGCCCGAACCAAAAACGCCGCCTGCGACAACTCCCCCATCCGCTTAGGATTCCCACAAGCCCGTTCCCACCAAGAAGCATCCGGATCAGCCACCGCCATAATCCACGGAACAAATCCCGGCACCGCATAGTCCCCGTCGCCATCCACTCGCCGCCACCAACGCATTGACATTCCGTATCTCCCTCTTTGATGTACCCACATTCAAAGAATAAGGCCTTCCCATTTCGGAACCATGTGACAACTGAACATCCTACCCCTGTGGAAAAGCACCGCGTAGAGCGGGCGACTCGCCCGCTGCCTTCGAAGTTGATCCCGACTTTCGCGTCCGCCAAAAAAAAGGGTGCACAATCCATAACAGAAATGTTCTCGCCGGCGTTTCACATTGACGCGAACAGGGATTTGAGCGGATAATGTCAGCCGTTCTCACGGCCAAAAAGCAAATTCCGGGCTAGATACTAGATAGACGAACGCAAGCAAACGCGCTGCCAAGAAAGGGGTGACGCTATGAACCGTAATTTCACCAGCATTCTCGCATTGATTTTGGTTTGCCTGGCTTTCGGGTTCCTGCCGGGTTGCAGCAGCAGTTCGAG
>PLKR01000182.1:2728-8186 GCA_003140655.1 Acidobacteriaceae bacterium
GGGATCAACCGGTCAGAGCTGCACCCCCTCCGCCACCACTGTTGCCACCGCCTCCGATGGCACCGCATCGATCGCATGCACGGCAAACGCGGCGCCCGGCGCCTACGCAGTAACGGCCGCGGCGGCGGGAGCCACAGCAACGGCCAGTTTCACCGAAAGCAACACAGCACAGGAGAAGGCGCCCATCGTGTTCGTGTTTTATGTGATCGGGCTGGAAAACAGCCCCGCCTACGGACCCGGGCCGGTTTACTACGCCATTGCAGGCGCGGTGGGCTTCGACTCAAGCGGAAANNACCGGGACGCTAGTCCTTAATGTTTCGGCAAGCGACCCTAATGTGGGCGTGAAGGGTATCGAAAAATTCGCCGTCCAGTTTGTCAACGCAAATCATGCGCTGATTACGCAGTTTGATGGATCGGCAACTTCCAGCGGAAGCTTCGACCTGCAGACGGCAAGCAGCGGTGCCGACGGCAATTTTGCCTTCACCCTCTCCGGGCTGGACACCACGGTCATCCTCTCGATGGCGTATGGAGGGGTGTTCTCGAACACCAGCGGCACCATCCACGGCACCTACGACGAAAATGCTTCCGGGAATGTGCTCGTGGGGAATACTCTCACAGCGACGGACAACGGCGTCGGAGCGGACGTGTACGGGCGGGGCAGCATCACCGGCTTCACGGATCCCAACAACGGTAACGCACCCATCTCGCTCGTCTACTACATCGTTGGTCCAGAAGTATTACGCATCATCGATGTTGACTACGACGATGCGCTGGCGGGTTCAGCCTACGGCCAGGGCAGCGCCACCTCCTTCGACAGCACGGTGCTGTCAAAGGACGTGTTCGGCATCCTGGACAACACCGAGGACGCTATATTTGCCGCAGCGGGGCAACTCGTTGCCGCAAATACCGCCGTTGGAACGTTTAACGCCACATTCACGGGTGAAGGCGATGATGAAGAAACGGGCACCGTCATGGCCACGGGTACCCCGGGCGGAGTCGCAGGCAACTACTCCTTTTCCCCCACCGTGCTCGGTTATGGCAGCATGACCGACGTCACGGGGTTGGGATCCATTCACAAGCTCGGGCTGTATGCGACGGATCCAACACTCAACCTTCTGGATCCCAACAACACCACGGCGGCCAACCTGGGAGCCGCCCTTGTCCTTGAGTTGGATGATTTCGCCCCGGGCACGGGAATCGTGGTTCCGCAAGGGACCATAGCGTCCGACGGATCGGACCTCAACCACAGCTTCGGCTTCGGGGCGCAGGCCTTCACCGACAAAGGCAGCTTCCCCGTAAACGCGGGCTGGGAGTTTGACTTCGTCGGGCAAGGAACATTTGCGTCGCTTGTTTTCACCACCGGGACCGGCGGGCCCCCCACTCCGGTAGATATCAGCGATCCGTTCGCGTCCTTCGTGTCGGGCACGCCGGATGAGTACACTGCCGTTCCGATGGCGGGGACTGCGGCCGCACCTGACGCCGCGGGGCGATACGCCTTCCCGTCGGCCACTCCATTTGCCGTCGGTCCCGTCGGGGGCGCTGACGGTCCAACCGACGACTTCACCGTGGTTATGTACGAAGCTGGCCCGGGGCTGGTGTTCTTGATCGACGAGGACGAACACAGCGCGTGGCTGGGCACCTTCCAGGGGCTGAGTGCCACCCCGCTGAAGGCGATGCACGTAAAGAGAGGACCGCTAGTCAAGAGCCAAGCGAAACCGAAACGCTAACCAACGTTCAGTTGTGCCGAAAAGCCGACACCACCGTGGAAGAGCGGCGCTTCAGCGCCGCGTAAGGCCCCACGAAACCCCAGCCGCGAAGCGGCGGCAGAATACAGCCCAGGGCGTAAGCCCTGGGGAAAGAAAAGAAAGAGGAACAGAGTCCCGTAGGGACGGCAGAGAAACGCAAGTGTAGAATGGAGATTCCTGTCCCCTGCCTTTGACGTTGCGTTTGACCTTGATTTTGACCTTGACTTCCCGTACCAAAAAACGCAGAGGGTGCCCCATCCTTGCGCGTTCTTTGCGCAAGGGTGGGAATTACAAACGCCTGCAGCGCCTTGCCTTCGATTTTGACTTGCCTTCACTCTGCCGGCAAACCGGGAAGGGCACGATGTTCAGTCGTGCCGAAAAGCCGACACCACCNNCGGCGACAGAATGCAGCCCACGGCGCAAGCCGTGGGTAAGCAGAGGAACGGGAACTAAGTCCCGTCAGGGACGGCAGAAAAACTTCGAGGGTTCACGGCGGCGAGCATCTTATCATCGCATGGAACCGCCGCTCGCCGCCGGATAGAATACGCCTATGGCTAAGCCGAATTGCGTGGGCTGCGGAGAACCGGTTATTGCCGCATCGCGAGAGCATGTGCTTCCCCAGTGGCTGGCCAAAGAAGTCTTCATCCCTAAAGCCACGCTAAGCCACTACCGCCGGGACGAAGACGAAAGTAAAGACGAATTGCTTAGGAGACACGGCCTCAACAACTTCGCAGTTAAGAATGTGTGCAAGGCCTGCAACAACGGCTGGATGAGCTCACTGGAGGATCGCGCCAAGCCTTTCATTTTAGAGTTGATGAACGAGCAGACAAAGATACTAAGCGGTCTGCCACCCGAAGGAATGTTAGCCGTTTCCAGGTGGGCAGCAAAGACCGCCTTCATGATTGCGAGCGTCCAGAAGGACCACCTCGGATTGCCTTGGCAACTCTTCCAGAATATGAGATCGGACGAAGACCAAGGACCCGACGGGTGCTTTGTTTTTGCTGGACAGGTTCTGGCAATGAGCAAGGGCTTTACATATGCCTGCATCCGAGATCACAGGCCACAGGACGAAAGAGCGGTGGTTAATCTAAGGGTAGGCATCGCAATCAAACGTGTTCATCTAGTCGTCGTGATACCGATGGTGGAGGGCGAACGAGTAATCAAAAGCGCGGGAATCCACACTGCGCTATGGCCCATCGGTCTAAAAACGATGCCTCGGTTGGTCCAACCACCTGCCAGATTTTCGTCACTCGCGCGGGCGCAATACTTCCTGACGAACCTCGTAGAGGCGGGACTGGTCCGGAGGAGCTAGCGCGCCCCCTTCGCAACAGCAACTTTCGAACCAGACTCATCGTGTGTCGGCGGGTGGAATGTCTGCTCCTCCAGCGTATCGGGATCGATTATCTGCTTGTCCAGCGCCTCGTAATCTAAGCAGGGCCTGCCATGCAAGTGAGGAACCCCGGCCTTCTTATCGGGCCAGAAAACACCAAAACTTGCGGTCCTCATGTACTGAAAGACCTTCACGACTTGCGGGGCGCCCCCAATCGACTCCGCGTGGCCTGGGTCGCGAAGCATATCGCGCACGACCTCGAACGGCTGCATGTCCAGGCCAGCAAAACCGCTGGAGCCTCCCGTCTGGCTGGATATCTTCGCAATTAGCCGCTCCTTAGCAAGCTTGACTGAGTCCAAATCCCCGGCAAATGAGATAGGACTCATACCCACACGGCGACGTTGCGAACGGGTTCGTACCACGATTCGCCCCGCCTGCGTCGAGAAACCCACCGATAGCGGCGGCTCGGCAACGAACGCATGATCGCCTGAACTCCAGTGAATGGACCATATCTCGAACTCCTTACGCCTCCACGAGTACCCACCAAGAATGAATTCGGCTCCTGGCTCGGTCAACTGCGCAGCCGAGACATTCACTGATTGCCTAATCTGCCCCGCCATAGTATCGAACACACGGAGGGCGTGCTTGGAGACACGAGAAAGCTCGTGGGCACGCCTTTTCATCTTAGGAAATGAGTCTATCGCCAAGGAGAGCTGAAGCATCATCGAGAAGGCGTAACCCGAGTCTCCCGCAAAGGCTATCGCACAATCGGTTCTCGGTAGACTCAGGATCTTGGGGCAACCGTCAAAGGTCCTTCCGTCGCCAGACAGCCTGCTATCGGAGACCATCACGAGCTGCTCGTAATCCAGAATTTTCCGAACCCACGCGATCGCTATCGTCATTTTCGTCCACAGCCTGTCGCTGAATGCAACCTTCCTACTTACCTAACCCCCAACTGCCACCACAAAAACCCATAAACATCCGTCAACTCCCCAATCCGCTTCCCCACAGGCGTCCCCTCCCCATGCCCAGCCCCCGACTCCACCCGCAACAAAATCGGCCGCTTCGAACCCACCGCCTGCATCAAAGCCGTCATCTTGAAAGCATGCATAGGATCCACCCGCGAATCCGAATCCCCAGTCATAAACAAAACCGCCGGATATTCCACCCCAGCGCGAACATGGTGATAAGGAGAATAAGCATAGAGCCACTTAAACTGCTCCGGATTCTCCGCGCTCCCATACTCAGAAATCCAAAGCCGGGCAATCTGAAAATTCTGGTAGCGCAGCATGTCCAGCAGTGGAACCTCGCAAACCACAGCCCGAAACAACTCCGGACGCTGCGTAATCATCGCCCCCATCAACAACCCGCCATTCGACCCTCCCTCAATGGCCAGATGATTCGTGTCCGTATATTTTTCCGAAATCAAATATTCTGCCGCCGCGATCATGTCATCAAACACGTTCTGCTTCTTGTCCAGCATCCCAGCCCGGTGCCAGTCTTCCCCAAACTCCGCCCCGCCGCGCAAATTCGCAACGGCATAAACCCCGCCATGCTCCAGCCATAAATAAATGTCACTCTCGAACGAAGGCGTAAGGCTGATGTCAAACCCGCCATACCCAGTCAAAAGCGTAGGATTCAACCCATCCTTCTTCAATCCTTTCTTGTGCACCAGAAACATAGGGACGCGTGTCCCATCTTTCGAGTGGTACCACTCCTGCTCAACCGAGTAAGCCGCAGGATCAATAGCAGGCGCATCCACCTTGGCCCACAGCGAGGACGAGCCGTGCTCCACGTCGTAACGGTAAATCGACGGCGGAACGGTGAAAGACTCGAATCCGTAAAAAATTTCGTCATGATCCCACTTGCCTCCGGAGCCGGAAACTGTGCCAATCGCAGGCAAAGCAAGATTGCGAACGTTCTGCCCTTGAAGATCGAAAACTTTGAGTTCCGAGCTCGCATTCTGTTCATACTGCGCGAAAATCTTTCCACCCCAAAGTTCAGCGTCCTTCAAGACCCCGCCCGTCTGCGGGATAATTTCTTTCCAGTCGTCGCGGTCGTACTCACCGGCCTCCGTCACGAACATACGGAAGCGCGGAGCATCTTCGTTCGTAACGATGTAAACCCTCCCGTTGTACACGGACCCGCTGTAGAGAAAATTCTTGCCGGTGGTGATGCGCGTGGGCGGCGTGCCTTTCTTCAAATCCATCAGAAACATCTCGGTCTTGGTCCAGCCCTGCGACACCGTNNGGCCATCGTTGTCGAGACGAACCTCCGGCCAATCCTCCGGATCGCGCCCTTCCCCAAAGATCTTCAGATCGGTCTCCGGATCAGTTCCCAGGTCGTGATAGAACACGTGCCGGTTGTATCTCTCCTGTCCCTC
>PLKR01000516.1:0-7345 GCA_003140655.1 Acidobacteriaceae bacterium
CGAAGAAAGGAATGGGCATCGCAGCCTTCCTGCACGGCGCGGGATTTACCGGATCGGGTGAGCGCTACCTGAGTTCTGTTGTTGGCGTGGAGGGATGCGCCGATGGCGGCGTTCGTGTACTGGTGTCGAGCACGGAGTTTGGCCAGGGGACAAAAACGGTTCTTTGTCAAATTGCGGCCGAAGCCCTGGGCCTGCGCTATGAAGATGTAACGATTGCGCAGCCGGACACGGCGGAGGTGCCGAACAGCGGCCCTACGGTTGCGTCACGAACTGTGATGGTGGTGGGAAAGCTGGTGGAATCCGCGGCGCGAGGGATTCAACAGACTCTGATGTTGGCCGGCATGCTCGGTGATTCGTACTCGGCGGACGAATTCCGTGCCGCATGCCGAAGCCATGTTGCTGCGCATGGTGAACTGCGTTCGTGGGCACAATATGAGCCGCCTCCCGACGTGTTCTGGGACGATCAAGCATATCGGGGAGAAGCATACGCCGCGTATTCGTGGGCAGTTTACGTTGCCGAAATCGCGGTTGACCTGACGACATATAGCGTGTCGGTAAACGACTTTGTCGCGCTTCAGGAAGTTGGAAGAGTGCTCCATCCGGTTCTTGCCATCGGGCAAATCGTGGGCGGGGTTGCCCAAGGCATTGGATTCGCCTTGTATGAGAAAGTGATTTGGCAGCAGGGACGCATGCAAAACAGCCAGATGACAAATTACATCATGCCAACTTCCAGCGACCTGCCCCCGATCCGAGTGTTTTTCGAGGAGTTGGGCAACGTCCACGGCGCGTTTGGCGCGAAGGGAATTGGGGAACTTCCAATGGATGGACCTGCACCNNCTGCCGGAGGATATTTTCGAGGCGATTACAGCGTGCTCTCCTGCGAGCGATTCCAATGTTGCGAGTGGAGTTCGATGATCAGTTCATTGGACGATCGCGGCAAGTGCGAAATTTCACTCACGGTGAACGGTGCGCGAAAGGTTGTGCTGGCCTTCCCCATGGAACGGCTGCTGGATGTGCTGCGGCAACAACTCGGGTTGACCGGCGCGAAGGAAGGATGCGGAGAAGGCGAATGCGGCTCGTGCTCGGTGTTGATGGATGGCACACTCGTGAATAGCTGCCTGATTCCGGTCCTGCAGGCAGAAGGAGCGGCTATCGTCACCATCGAAGGACTTGCGGAGGGCGCGCAACTGCAAACGCTGCAGGAGGCTTTTCTGGAATGCGGCGGCGCACAGTGCGGCATTTGCACGCCGGGAATGATTCTTGCCGCATTTCATCTTTTGAACAAGAACCCCGGACCTACGCTGGAAGAGATAAAAGAAGGGCTCTCCGGCAATCTGTGCCGCTGCACAGGCTATCTTCAGATTTTCGAGGCGGTAGCGAGAGCGGCGCAACGCGAAACAACGACATCGTCATGAGGTCCGAATGAGGTCCGATCCGAGAGATTACGAACTCGTTGCACCGGGCAGCTTGCAAGCGGCCGTGGCGCTTCTCGCGCGGAGTCCCGGCGAGTGGATTCCCATCGCGGGAGGCACGGATATCATGGTGCAGTACGCAGCGGGGAAGTTCCAGTCTCGAAAGCTGGTTAGCATTTGGAATCTTCCGGAATTGCGGAGCATCGAGGTATTGGCGCACGAAATTCACGTTGGCGCTGGATGTACCTATACCGATATTCGTGAACATGAGGTACTTGGGCGCGAATTCCCCATGCTGGCACGCGCCGCCCGCTGGACCGGCGGAATTGCCAACCAAAATCGCGGAACTATCGGGGGCAACATTGTGAATGCGTCGCCTGCGGCGGATTCCCTCCCTGCGCTGCTGGCCTATGACGCGGAGCTGATTTTGATATCAGTTCGGGGTGAGCGCCGGATGTCTTACGCAGGGTTCCACACCGATTACAAAAAGACGAAGCTCGCGCCTGACGAGTTGATTCAGGCCGTATGCCTTCCGAGACAGTTTTCAGGATATGTTTGTCACGCGCGAAAAGTTGGGGGCCGCAACGCCCAGGCGATCTCAAAAGTGTGTATCGCGGCCCTAGCGCGAGTTGCGGGCCGTGCGGTTGAAGATGTTCGCATCGCCCTGGGAAGCGTGGCGCCCATTCCGCTTCGCCTGAGCGCAACCGAACAGGTCGTGAGGGGGAAGGCCATTGATGAATCACTTGTGTTGTTGGCAAGGAAGACGGCGGTGGCAGAGATCCAGCCCATTGACGACATTCGATCGACAGCACGATATCGTGCGGCGGTCGCGGGCAATCTTGTCGCCGAGTTCCTGAACCTGCTGAACGCGGATAGAAAGAAGACATGAATGACGTTCTGGCGCACTGGAATGAAGCTCCCTTCGAGGCAGCCGTGACGCAGATTCTGCCTTGTTGCGGCTCGAAAGCATGGGCCCGCGAGATGGCAGCTCGAAGACCATTCCAAGACGAAGCTGCTCTAACGGCCGCGGCCGATGAGATGTGGAGCAACCTGAACGAATCCGAGTGGAGGGAGGCCTTCAATAGTCATCCGCGGATTGGGGAGTCGAACGCGCCCAATCCCTCGGCTCAACGGTCTTCGGTTCAACAGTTTTCGGGTTGGGCGATGCAAGAACAAAAAGAAGTCGCGGATGCTGGCTATGCGGTTAAGATCGCTTTGGCGGAAGGGAATCGCGAATACGAACATAAGTTCGGATGTATCTTCATCGTGTGTGCTACGGGAAAATCGGCGGCGGAACTTCTGCAGATTCTCCGGGGCCGGCTGCAGAATGACGCGCGCACCGAGCTTCACGAAGCAGCCGAACAGCAACGACAGATCACGCAGATCCGGCTGAGAAAATGGCTTCAGGAATGAAACGTATTTCGACACATATTCTCGACCTCGCCCTAGGTAAGCCGGCGAGCGATGTGGCGGTGCGGTTGGAGAAGCAAGAGCCTTCCGGTTGGCGCCTGTTGGCATCGGAGCGGACGGACCGCGACGGCCGGTGCAGTCAATTGCTGCCCGAAGTCGAAGACTTATCCGCAGGCTCCTACCGCCTGGTTTTCGACACCATGGGTTACTACCAAGCACAAAAAATTGATCCACTCTATCCCGTGGTTGAAGTCACGTTCCGGGTAAGAGAGGGCGATACACAATTGCATATACCACTGCTGCTGAGCCCCAATGGCTACACGACGTACCGGGGAACCTGAGCAGGATCGTTCGCCAAGGAGCTGGCAAGTTGACTTCCTTAGTCCGTGAATGGCTCAACCTAAGCGTGCGGTGGTTCCACATTTTTGCCGCAATCATGTGGGTTGGCCAAACCTATTACTTTACGTGGCTGGACGGCCAGTTCGGGCGACTGGAGAAGAAAGCCGCGGGAGACGGGATATCGCCGCAGGTTTGGATGGTGCACAGCGGAGGTTTTTACGCAGTCGCGAAGCAGAAGTCGCTGGGAGTGTCGCCCGAGCAAGTCCGCTGGTTCCGCTGGGAAGCGCTGATGACCTGGCTGAGCGGAATGGCGCTGCTTTTCCTCGTCTATTACTTCAGCGGGGGACTCATTGACGTGGATGTGGCGAATATTTCCCAAGCAGCCGGCATTGCCATTGGACTCGCAGTTTTGCTTGGTGGCTGGCTCATTTACGATCTGGCGGCACGGTCGCCTCTGGGCAGATCTGAAGCCGCCTTTGCGGGCTTTTCCATCATCATTATTGCGGCGATCTCTTGGGGATTGATGCATGTGCTCAGCGGTCGCGCGGCTTACATCGAGGTGGGAGCGATGTTCGGAACCATAATGACAGCGAACGTATGGTTCCGAATTCTTCCTTCCCAACGCAAGATGATCGCTACGGCCGCGGCGGGNNAATACTTTTTTGGCTGTTCCAGTTGTCTTTATCATGATCAGCAATCACTTCCCGGTGGCGACTTACGGAAACGCACATGGCTGGGAGATTCTGGTTGCCCTGGTTATCATCGGCTGGGCCGCGGCGAAGCTCATCCGCGAGGCCTGAGTACGATTCACCATCATCGCTTGACCCGATGCCGCTGAACCCATGGCAATGGCCGGCGGGATAATGACCGGCGAGATCGAAACGATGACCAGCGAGATACGAAAGCGCGCCGAAGAAGTCATTACCCGGTGCCGGAAGCTGGCCACTTTCTCGGAGGACCATGAGAGCACGCGACGGACATTTCTCTCTCCGCCGATGCGCGACTGCCACCGCGAAATCGCTCGCTGGATGGAACCTCTCGGTATTCCGGTTCGGGCGGATGCCGCTGGCAATTTGCGGGCATCGTATGCGGCCGCTCAACCCGGGGCCCCGAGCCTGCTCGTGGGATCGCATCTCGATACGGTTCCGAACGCGGGGGCTTACGATGGTGTTCTTGGAGTGGCGCTTGCAGTTAGCTTGCTGGAATCTTTGCGCGGGCGGAGGCTTCCATTCGGAATCGAGGTCGTCGGATTTTCCGAGGAGGAAGGAGTTCGCTTCGGTGTACCGTTCATCGGCAGCCGGGCACTGGTGGGACGGCTCGATGAAGAACTCCTGAATGTTCAAGATGGCCGAGGGATTTCAGTGCGGAAGGCGATCGAGGAGTTTGGCCTGAACCCGGCAGAGATTCCTCAGGCGCGTCTGAACCAAGCTGGCGAGAACACGGAATATTTCGGATACATAGAGTTTCACATTGAGCAAGGGCCGGTTCTGGAAGAACTAGGACAGCCGCTCGCGGTGGTCGAGTCCATTGCCGGACAGAGCCGGCTGGAGTTCACATTTCTTGGCCGCAGCAATCACGCCGGTACGACGCCGATGCATCTTCGATACGACGCTCTTGCAGCCGCGGCGGAGTGGATTACGGCAGTCGAGGGCCTGGCCCGAAGCAAGACCGGCTTGGTGGCGACGGTAGGGAAGATTGAGGCGAAGCCGGGGGCAACCAACGTTATTGCCGGGGAGACGCGATTGACGCTCGACGTTCGCCACGGCTCGGACGAGATTCGAATCCAGGCGGTGAAAGATCTCGTCGAGCAAGCGCAGGAAATCGCCGGGAGGCGAGGATTAACGGCGCGGTGGAACACACTGCTGGAACAGCGGGCGGTCGCGATGGATCCGTTTCTGGTTGCTGAAATCGAGCGCGCGATCGGAAAAACAGGGAGCACACCACACCGAATGGTGAGCGGCGCTGGTCACGATGCTATGATCCTGGCCGAGAAGATTCCTGCCGCAATGATCTTTTTGCGAACTCCTGGCGGCATCAGCCACGACCCTGCAGAGTCGCTTGCAGTTGAGGATGTAAAGAAGGCAATCGAGTGCGGCTTGCATCTGCTGGATCAGCTTGCCGCTTCGTTCACAGCTTCTTCGTCCAAACTTCTTCGTCCATAATTCGAGAGAGGATATGACGTGCATAATCTTGGCCAGACACGCGGTTCTCATCAGAGCAATCATCTGCTGTTGACTGCAGACACTTTTGTGCACACCAGCCTGCCCGGGATGAAAGCTTGCTCGGCGACCGTGCATATCGGTCCGGCCATGGGCGCAGGATTTACGGAATACACGACCGAGTTCGAGGCGGGCGGGGAACTTGGCAGGACGACTGCGCAACGCTTCATTTTTGTGATTGAGGGCGGCGTGAAGGTGGAAGTTAATGGCAAATCGTACGAACTCGGTCCGCGTGGCTATGCTTATCTTCCGCAAGGCCTGTCCCATCGAGTGCTGGGGACGAAGGTGAGCCGCGTGGCTGTGATCGAGAAGCCGTATGAAGAGCTCGACTCGTTCGAGCCGCCACGATTCATCGTATCCAGTGAAGACGCGGTTGCGTCGCATCCACTCGACGATGACCCCAGCTTGCAAGTGAAATGTCTCTTGCCGGACGAAATGAACTTCGACTTTGCGGTGAACACGATGGTGTACCAGCCGGGAGCATCCCTGAGCATGGTCGAAATGCACGCAATGGAACATGGACTCATCATGCTCGAAGGCGGTGGAATCTACCGGCTCGGCGATTCGTGGTATGCGGTGACAGCCGGAGACTTCATCTGGATGGGGCCGTGGTGTCCGCAGTGGTTCGGAGCGATCGGCAAGGTGCCCGCAAAATATATTATCTACAAGGATTTTCATCGCCATCCTTGGGCAAGCCCGCAACCATGAATGTTGAGATCGATCGCGATCGCCTGATGTCGGAAATCGAAACGCTCGCTTCAATCTCTGACGCTGAAGCTCCTGCGGTGACGCGAATTGTTTTCACGCCGACGGATCTGAAAGCTCGTGCGTGGGTGAAAGCGCGTTGCGAAGAAGCCCGGCTCACGGTGCGGTATGACGCGATTGGAAATACTTTCGCTCGCTGGAATGGTTCGGACCCCGCTGCGCCACCGGTCGGCACGGGCTCGCACATCGATGCCATTCCCAACGCAGGCAAATACGACGGCGTGGTCGGGGTATTGGGCGGTCTCGAGGCCATCAGGGCGCTGCAGCAATGCGGATTTCGTCCGAAGCATTCGATTGAATTGCTTATTTTCACTGCTGAAGAACCGACGCGCTTTGGAATCGGATGTCTCGGCAGCAGGCTCCTATCTGGCACGCTTTCCCCAGATGCGGCGAGAAAACTGACGGGCAACGATGGTGCGTCTGTCGAGGAAGTTCGCGCCCGTGCCGGTTTCGCAGGCGAACTCGAAGAAGTGAAATTGCCGGGCAGCTACTACAAAGCGTTCGCGGAGTTGCATATTGAACAAGGCCCCTTGCTGGAGCGCGAGCATATCCCACTTGGCATTGTCACGAAGATCGCGGCGCCGGCAAGTCTCCGCGTTTTGATCGAGGGATCGGGCGGACACGCCGGTGGAGTCTTGATGCCCGACCGCCGCGATGCTCTCTGCGCGGCGGCCGAACTGATTCTGGCGATTGAGAGTGCNNCCCGGCGCTGTCAATAGTATTCCCAGCAAGGTTCGTCTCAGCGTCGATATCCGCGATACGGATCTCAGGCGCCGTGATGTTGTGATGCAAGCGTTGGAGACTGCGGGTCGCGCTATATCGGCAAAGCGGCAGGTTTCCATCCACACCGAGTTATTGAACGCGGACGCCCCGGGGGATTGTGCGCCGATCGTGATTGAGGCGCTTTCTCAATCCTGCAGGAAGCACGGGCTGACCTTTCTCTCCATGGTCAGCCGCGCCTATCATGACTCGCTCTTTATCGGACGCATCGCTCCCGTCGCCATGTTGTTTATTCCCTGCCGAAACGGATACAGTCATCGTCCCGATGAATACGCATCTCCCGGCGATATCGTCCAAGGCACGCTCGTGCTCGCCGAAGCGTTGGCAACCCTGGCGGCGTGATCTTCATGGGAAGGCTGCGGAATGCGGAAATCGGCTATGGCTAGGAATGAATCGGTGGACTCACGGACTTCCGGATCT